>JBBPIG010000035.1 GCA_038040445.1 Acidobacteriota bacterium
CCGAGTACACATCTGGCACTCCGTCAGGCGGCGGAACAAGTTATTTGACAAGCGATCACCTTGGCAGCACCAGAGTGGTGACCGATTCGAGCGGCGTCGTCAAAGCTCGGTACGACTACTTGCCGTTTGGCGAGGAGATCGGTTCAGATCACGGTAGCCGGTCATTGGTGACTGGATATGGGTCGAGCGATAAGACTCGCCAGAAGTTCACCCAAAAAGAAAGAGACAGTGAGTCGGGATTGGACTACTTCCTTGCGAGGTACTACTCGTCAGCACAGGGAAGGTTCACTAGCCCGGATGAATTTACAGGCGGGCCTGACGAACTGTTCGACTTCGCGGACCAGGCATCAGTAAACCCGACTTTCTACGCTAACCCTCGCAATCCGCAGTCGCTCAACAAGTACCAATACTGCTACAACAATCCACTT
Source organism: Acidobacteriota bacterium (assembly GCA_038040445.1). Lineage (NCBI taxonomy): Bacteria > Pseudomonadati > Acidobacteriota > Blastocatellia > Candidatus Onstottus > Candidatus Onstottus frigus. The sequence goes on from JBBPIG010000035.1 coordinate 429, forward strand.
CGGTACGTGGACCCAGACGGGCATGACCCGCTTGATCCGGACCCACAGCAGCGAGAGCACGGTGGGTCGAGAGTCGGTCCACCAGCCCCACCGCTTACCATCCCATCTGATCAGGCGGAAGCTCTAGCGAGGAAGGTCATAGAGGCCGAAGGAAGCTTTCGAGATTGGGGCCAAGGCATACCGATAATTAGAGACATAAGAGAATGGGGATGGGTTAGAAGAGTACGCGAGTGGATAGGAACCGAGCCTGCGCCAAAGCCGGATGCTACGATTCCGCCCTTGGCTCCGCCTCAAGTAAGTACTCAGACCCAACCGCAGGCCCAGCCCCAAGCACAGCCTCAGGCTCAGCCGCAATCTCAACCAATGGCTCGTCCTGCTCCGATTCCAATGGCAAGGCCAACTGATAAGCCACGAGACAAAGAACACAAAACAAACAAGAGACATCATGATAAACATACGAAACCACCGTCTGGATCTAAAAAACCGCCTAACTTTAAGCCCCGTGTGCCAAAGCGCCCACAGGATCGTGAGAACTGAGAATCAGCTCGATGCCAAAATCGGCGGACAAATTCAAGAACAGCAGGCAGGCTAAAATTATGGCTAATTCTAAAGAAGAAGCGGCTGAGATCGGACAGCAATATTTCTATGGGGAAGGAAAGAAGAAGAGCTATAGAAAAGCGTTTCCTTGCTTACTCGAAGCTGCAAAAGCTGGAGAAGCGCATTGTCAGAATCTTGTGGGTAATTCCTATCAACTTGGCTTGGGTGTGGAAAGGAATATTGAATCGTCTTTGTTTTGGTACAAGAGAGCTGCGAGTAATAACGACAAAGAAGGATTGCTCAATCTCGCACTCCTCTATGAAAAAGGACTGGGAGTGAAAGTTGATTTACGAAAAGCACTTTCTCTATATAAAAGAGGTGCTGAACTTGGTGATGTATGCGCACAAACCAACCTGGCGGTGGCGTACCTTGAGGGTCTAGGGACCAAGCAAGATTTAAGAGAAGGAGTCAGGTGGTTACAAAAAGCAGCTCGTCACGGCGATGCTAAGGCTCAGTATAATCTTGGCATAGCATACATGGAGGGCGAAGGTCTGCGGCGGAGTAAGAAGTATGCCCGTCATTGGCTCGACAAAGCAGCGAAGCAAGGACATCGAATGGCATCAAGAACGTTACGACGCTTGAGGCCAGACTAAGCAACCAACGAATGGTCCAGCCTAATCGGGAATTCTACTGCACGTGTTACGTCACACCTTCTATTTATCTGCGAGTGACAGAAGTGAGGCAATGCTCGCCGCATGTCTCGAGTTGCCCGGCGGAAGATGCCAGCCAAACAAAGCCGCGAAGCAACAATCCTTATCGGACTATGAGTGACGGAACTTATGGTTATGCTGACACGGCTTACGATGCACTCGGCCGAGTAACGACGGTGACGACTGCGGACACTGCAGTAGTGACGACAACCTATTTGGCCAACACGACAACGGTGACCGATCAAGCGGGAAAGAAGCGCCGCAGTGTCACTGATGGACTCGGCAGATTGATCAGAGTTGATGAGCCGGACTCGAGCGGCAATCTCGATAACACGGCGAATCCTCCACAGCCTTTGCAATCAACCTCTTATGCTTACGACGTGCTCGATGATCTGGTGACGGTCACACAAGGCACTCAGTCCTCGCGCAGCTTCCTTTATGACTCACTCAAGCGCTTAGCAGATGCTACGAATCCTGAGAGCGGGCACGTGCAATATACCTACGACAACAATGGCAATTTGCAGACGAAGACCGATGCGCGCTCGATCACGACGACTTATGCCTATGACGCTTTGAATCGCGTGACCAGCCGGACGTACTCAAATGACACTCCGGCAGTGTCTTACAAATACGACAGTCAGTCGCTGCCCACCGGAGCGCCCTCTTACACTCGCGGGTCATCTACGGGCAGGTTGGTTGCCGTCACTTATGGCGGCACGAGCGCAGGCAGCTATCAGGGCTATGATCAGCTTGGCCGCGTCAATCTTAGCTATCAGCAGACGGACTCGCAGGACTATGGGTTCAGCTACGTCTACAATCTGGCGAGCGAGATGACCAGCGAGACTTACCCTTCGGGGAGAGTAGTGCAGACTGAATACGACACGGGAGGCAGAATCGCTGGCCTGAAGAATCAAGGCGGGACTTCGTACTATGCCGGAGCGACAGCGAGTGATGATACGAATCGGATTCAGTATGCGGCGCACGGGCCGATCAGCGCGATGAAGCTCGGGAATGGCAAGTGGGAGCACGCGACTTTCAATAACAGACTGCAGCCGACGCAGATAGGCTTAGGTACATCTGGAACGGATTCGAGCATTCTGAAGCTGGATCATGGATATGGAACCACGAGCAATAACGGAAACCTTCTCTCGCAGACGATCGCTGCGCCCGGACTGACGCTGACCCAATGCTACAGCTATGACTCGTTGAACAGATTGTCTACGGCCGATGAGCACAGTGGGACGACCTGCGCGGGTAGTCAGCAGTGGAAGCAGGCGTTCACCTATGATCGCTTTGGAAATCGGAACTTCGATGTAGTGAACACGACCAGTAACGTGCTTGGCCCGAATCCGACAATAAGCCAGTCGACGAATCGCATCGCAGGTGGACAGAACTACGGCTACGACAATGCTGGCAATCTGACTTCGGACCCAACGACTCCTGTGAACGGAATCGTCTATGACGCGGAGAACCGCCAGACACAGTACACCAAGACCGGGCAGGCGACGAATTACTATTACTACGATGGTGATGGCCACAGAGTGAAGAAAATCGACAGCAGTGGGACCACTGTGTTCGTGTATAATGCTGGCGGTCAGTTGATAGCTGAATACACATCTGGCACTCCGTCCGGCGGCGGAACAAGTTATTTGACAAGCGATCACCTGGGTAGCACGCGCGTAGTGATGAAGTCAGACGGGACGACCCCGCGTCATGACTACCTGCCGTTTGGCGAAGAGATTCAAGCCGGCGTTGGAGGTCGAACTGCGGGGCAGGGCTACGTTGCGGACACCGTTCGGCAGAAGTTCACCCAAAAAGAAAGAGACAATGAATCGGGGCTGGATTACTTCGGCATGAGGTACTACGGAAGTGCGCAGGGCCGGTTCACCTCAGTCGACCCGCTGCTAGAAAGCGGTGATCCTGAGGATCCCCAAAGCTGGCATCGATACTGCTATGCGTACAACAACCCGCTGAAGTACATAGATCCAACCGGAGGGGAGAATGAACCTGCTAACCAGTCTGAAGAGGAAAAGAAGAAGGCTCGCACAATAAAGTTTGAGGTCCTTGGGCAGGTCAAAATACTCGGCAACAATGTGACGGTCTATGTTGCAACGGGGCAATCGAAAGCGTATCGGGACACAGTCCTTAAGAATGCGCAGGCTTCTGCTAGTGAGATAAATGCGAACGCCAAGAGCCTCACCGCTACGGATAAGCAGATGATCGGCAACATCACTGCGGTAGCAGCCGTCGGGCAGGGTGTCCAACCAGGTGACCGGTTCTATGCAGAAGGCATTAAGGGTGTGGATTCTTCCCGGCTGAGTAATGAGGGGGTCGATTTAGGCACGGGAACGTTTCTCACGGCGCAGATAACGTCTGCGAGTGCAGATGTGTTTGCATCTCAGATTGGCCATGAGGGTAAGCACGTTGGGGACTACAAACAGAGTATCGGAGCCTACGCAGCGAGGTTTGGAACAGAGTGGACAGACGCACGGAGCGACCTCAACGAACGCAGAGCGATTAGATATCAACTAGGCCTGTATCGAAAACTGAGTGGGGGCAACGCCAGGAGTCCGGATGGCTATGATAAGTATCTCCGGGACAGAATAAAGACCCCACATCGTCCGCCCGGGCTCAACAAGTAAGGAGGTAGGTGATAACCATGAGACAGATCATAAATAGCACTTCTCTGGCTGCTCTCTTAGTGACCCTAATGGTCAGCGTCATGGCGAAGAATCAACATCGTGATGTGCGAAAGACAGAACCGTCGGACACCAAAGATGGGTTGCAGCTTTCAGTCGAGCTTGATAAAGAAAGCTTCCGCTTGGATGAAACACCTACGTTGAAGATCAAGTTGAGAAACGTGAGCCAATCGCCAATAGCGATCTATAAAAAGATGGGCTGGGGGCGTTCCTCTAGCTTCACGATCTCTATCTCCGTAGTTCAAGGTGAACTAGGAGAGCGGAGGTTTCTGGAAGATGCTCTCGACCATCCTCCATTCCCAGCAGAAGACTTCATCACAATCCGTCCAGGTGAATCCGTTGAGAGAGAGCGATTGTTAGACTTACGGGGTGATGGGATTAAGTCGCCAGGTATTTATAAAGCGACAGTCCGGTATCACAGTCCCATCCCGCGTGAGTTTGCGCCATCTGGTCTGAAAGTGTGGGCAATGGAAAACGGCGTGTTGCAATCTAAGCCTGCTAGCTTAAAGGTCACTCACTAGTCTGGCAGTAGCGGAAGCCTAGTGGCCTTAAGAAAAAGCCACGGGTCAACAACCTTCCAGCGCGAGCCCCCCTTCGAGGGGGGGCGACCGGAGTGGCGCGCCGGGGGTGGGGAACCGGAGCGCGCGGCGGCGGTGTAGTTTCCGCCGCAAGCGCGAGGAAGATATCGGGGCGTACGATAACCCATAAGATTCTATCGGAGGTGCGCGCCTTGCCGCCCGAAGATTGCGGTAACAAAGCTACTCCCGGAGTCGAGAACTGGCGCGCACCTCCGATAGAATCTGTTGAAGGAAACCGCGGACGGGCTACCGAAACCTCAGACGGGCTATGGGGATTGGCCGGTTGTGAGCCGTTTGCCAACCTCGTATTTGGGCCGTGCTAGAGCCTCTCGAGTTTGTGAGCTGAGGATACAAGGTTGGGACCGGCAGAGAAACTCCACGTTGAAGAAGTAAGAGGGCCTTCCCAGACAAGATTCAACTCCCAAGATAGGTGGATACAAGTGGACACGCGCACACCTCTGCTGAGCCCGCGCGAGAACCCGAGCCGTTGCTAGTCGCAAGGTGTCGCCGGAAGTGCTGGCGGTCATGATGAATCGACGACCTCGGGTTGAAATCGCCTGGCAAGCTGAGCGCCGGGCTCAAGTAGCTGGACGCGGAGCATTCGCCCGTTGTGGCAGAGGGGACACATCTCCAAAGACTCGCCGGTCAGCAGCTCATATCTCTTCTTCCAATCACCAGCCAGGCGTTCTGTAGGTACAGGCTCAGCGGAGAGATCTTCAACTGGTTGTGACTCCGCGATGAGTTGGCGGCACAAAGCGAGTTTCTCATTACGGTGACAGTTGCTCAGCAAGCCGTAGTGACGGATTCGGACAAAGCCGTCGGGCAACACGTGGAGCAGAAACCGGCGAATGAACTCGCAAGCGGCCAGAGTCATGGTTCGGTTAGCGTTGCCAGTTCGATAGTCCTTCCACGAAAAGGCGACCTTGCCGTCTTGCAAACTCAGCAAGCGGTTGTTTGAGATAGCCACGCGGTGAGTGTACCGGCCAAGGTAGTTGAGCACTTGAGCCGGTCCCCCGAACGGGCGCTTGGCGTAGACGTGCCATTTATTGTTGCGGCACAGGCCCAGCAGCCGAGCGAACGCTGAGTTGTCAGACAGGTGAGCGAGTTGTCCGTGAAAGCTCAACTGATCTTTGTCAAAGGCGAGCTTGAGGTAGTGAAGGAACAAGCCGCGAAACAAGCGGGAAAGGACTTTGACAGGGAGAAAGAACTTCGGGCGGCAGCCGATCCAGCGCGAGCCGTCGAGCGAGATGCCGCCGCCAGGAATCACGCAGTGAATGTGAGGATGGTGCAACAGAGTTTGACCCCAGGTGTGGAGCACGGCCAGGAATCCGATCTGGGCGCCCAGATGCTTGGGATCAGCGGCGATGCGGCGGAGCGTCTCAGCCGCCGCACGGAAGAGTATGTTGTAGACGACTCGCTTGTTCTGCAGGGCTATAGACGCTATGTGGTCCGGGACAGTGAACACGACGTGAAAGTAGTGGACAGGCAAGAGCTCGGTTTGACGCTCGGCAAGCCATCGGTCGCGTTCCAGTGACTGGCACTTGGGGCAATGCCGATTGCGGCAGGAGTTGTAAGAGGGGCGAATGTGACCGCAAGAGTCACACTGATCCAGGTGACCACCCAACGTGGCGGTGCGGCATTGCTGGATCGCTCGCATCGTGCGCCGCTGCGTTCGGGAGGCCGGATATGCTTCGAGGAATGACGCGCCGTGCCGCCCAAAGACGTCGGCGACTTCCAGCCTTGGCCTGGGCATCGCAGCCCCCTACGGCCGGGTTGAATCAGGCAGCAGATCGAGCGGGCTTGGCGTCGCCCGCAACGTATCAGCCGATACATGGGTGTACACGGCGGTGGTGCGCAGACTGCGATGACCGAGCAGAATCTGGATCGTCCGCACGTCGGCGCCGGCTTCAAGCAAGTGAGTGGCAAATGAGTGACGAAGCGTGTGCGGAGTGACGTGCTTGGTGAGGCCGGCACAACTGGCAGCCTTGCGGCAGGCGTCGCGGACCGAGTGAGTGCTTATGTGAGTGTCAGGCCCAGACCCCTGGAACAACCAGAAGGCGGGGCGGGCCGCCTTCCAGTACTCGCGCAACACCAGCAGCAGCCGGGGCGAGAGCATCACGTAGCGATCCTTACGGCCCTTGGCTTGCTGAATGCGGATGACCATTCGCCCGGAGTCGATGTCGGAGACCCGCAAGGAGACAACCTCAGAGACGCGAAGCCCGGCCGAGTAAGCAGTCATCAAGATGGCGCGGTACTTGAGGCTTCCGATTGCGTCAAACAACCGGATGACTTCCTCGAGGCTCAAGACAACCGGGAGCTTTTTCTCCTGTTTGGGGTAAGGGATGTGCCGGATGACCCAGTCCTTTTCCAGAGTGATTCGGTAGAGGAATCGGAGAGCGCACACAGCCTGGTTGAAGGTGGACCAGGAGGCTTTCTTGGTTTGGGCGAGAAAGACCTGGTAGGCGTGGATGTGTTTGGGTCCGAGCAGTTCGGGAGAGCGCCGGAAGTAGCGAGCGAACTGGGCGACTCGATCGACGTAGGCGCGCTGGGTGTTTGGCGAGAAGTTGCGGACGATCATGTCTTCGAGCATACGTTGCCGCAAAGTTGTGGTTTGACCTGGCGGCGCAGTCTGACGTAGAGATTCCATAAAGAGGCTCCTTTCGTGAACGAGAGTTTTGCCAAGAAAGAGAATATCTTTCAGGAAGGGGTCTCTAAAAGAAATGGTCGAAGTCGTGCGAGGGGGCGAGGGCGAGGATTGAAAAGCGAAGCAGGAAGGTCAGCAACCAAGGCCTGCTCTGCGACGCATAAAGCGAGAACGAACACTGTAGCTGCTACCGCGTAGCGGTTTCGTTCAACGCGCATTATGTTGTCGGAGCAGCGCAAGTGCCACTGGCTTTTTTGAGTGGCACGCGCGCTGGCCTCGACGAACATAATGCCGCGTTATCGGATGACCCTTCCGCTTAGACTACTACTCTCGCGACCCACAAGCTTCGGGCTACGGCGCGGATTCTCTGAACGGCAACATTGCTCCATCAGAGTTCCGCCGGCGATGGAATCAGGCCTCACGCCGGAGCTTCAATGAAATGTTAGCGGCTTAATCAGCATGATTGCATACCTATTAGCATGATTGTATACCTGCCCAAACCCGCTTTCCCGCTTGCGACTTTCGTGTTGTGTGATACACTGCGACGCGACACACAGATACTTAATCGCCGCGAGAGCGAGAAATGCTTCAGTTGTGCCCGATCGCTTAGGCTTAGGGTTTGTATCTAAGCATCAGAAGCAGCACAGCTAAAACTAACAGCGTCTCTGAACCCAAATCGAAATCAATAGGTACATCTTGAGTAGATTTCCTCAAGGCTCCGTCCGTGCTTGGCTTGATGGACTGTTCGCCTGGCTCACAAAGACAGCCTGGCGCGGAGCATTGACACCAATCGCCCGCTACTGTGTGCCCTCCCAATACAGGAAAGGACAAGCACAACATGAGCAAAGCGACAAAAAGTAGTCTTTTCATGTTCACTCCTTTAGCGAAATATGCTGGATTCTATCAGGAAGTGTTGAGTGGCACGGGTAACTATGAGCAATTAGGCAATCGCCTTATCCGGGTGGGTGAGCAAGCACATTCATTGCGGCAGTTCGACAAAGTAAAGGAAATCGGTTTACTTCTTTCCAATGTTCCAATCAAACGCTATCAAGCAATTGGCGGCTTTTTCTTAGCTGTTGCAGTTAACAGTATGGGAAACGGAGATCAAGACGAAGCCAGAAGACTATTCGAAATTGCTGTTGATCGGGCACCCGACCCTTACAAGGTGAAGTCCATCCTTTCACTAGGCGCATTAGCATTTCACAAGAAGGACTTTGATTCTGCGTTTTACTTCTACCAACAAACGATCAGAATTGAGGGTCTAGGCCCCGCCAGCCTCCAAGCAATAAGAGGCATCACAACATTGAAATCCATCGAGGGGTATCACAAATCCGCAATCGCTGACGTTGAAAGAATATTGCCTCTCATCAGGTTTGCGCCGCCGAATGTCTACCTTGACTGCTTGAACTCTTACGCAGTTGAGTTGTCAGAAGTGGGCCGGTTGCAGGAGGCGGAAAACGTTTCTTCATTAGTCATCGCATCGCCTCTTACCCGCTATTATCCTGAATGGCAAGACACGTTGTCGGAGGTCAGATCAAAACGAAAGCGGCGCTCTACCGTTGCGATCCCGCTGCCACCGGTTGAAGGAGAATACGAAGGTGTCGTTGAACCAGAAGCCCCGGAAAACACGATTGGCAATCTACGAATTCAGACCGTGATCGACTTCATGAATACAAACCTTGAGCGGAAGATGTCTTTAAGCGAATTGGCAAAGGTAGTAAATCTGTCCCCGTCTCACCTTTCTCGCCTTTTCAAAAATGAAACCAAACTATCACCAGGGGAATATCTCATAAGACTCAGACTGGAAAAAGCTCGTCATCTTCTGGCAATGAGCTTCCTGAGCATTAAGCAAATTATGGCATTAGTAGGCTACGGCAATAGGAAAGGCTTTGTGGGCCACTTCAAGAGATACTTTGATCTCACCCCCTCCAAATACAGGAAGCGCGCCTACAGCGGTCAGCCTAGTTTGACAAGTGATATCGAGCTGGGTAGTATCCGCCCATTATAGTTTGATTTTGGCTTTAAGGCCATCCGCTCGGATGGCCACTTTTTATTCTGGGAGAGGCGTTCGAAAGCCGGTGAGTCAACTGTATTGTTAGCCGTTTTACTTTCGTCGGTATTTAGCCGGCAGGCAAGTTGCGGTTGCTCCCTCCAGAGTTGTACCTTGTCAAAGACCCAGTCGAGAAGTTCCTAAAGGTGAATCGATGATCCGGTCTGCGACGAAAGATGTTTCTGCTCAGCGCGCAGTGGTCGCTTTGCTCCTTTGCTTGCACTCAGTGGGCTTGACGAGCGTTGCGGCGACGCCATCAAAGAGCAAGACGCCCGACCCCGCTAGTCCGCGGCAGACCGGCGCGCAACAGCCTGAAACACTCGATTCGCTTCGCGCGCGCATCGCAGCTCACATCGCGCAGCCGAGGTTCGCGCCCGCTGCGTGGGGCGTCAAAGTGCTTTCGCTTGATACTGCGAAGACGATCTTCGAACACAACCCGCAGAAGTATTTCAATCCAGCCTCGAATGCGAAGCTATACACCTCGGCGCTCGCACTTGAACGGCTCGGCGTCGACTTTCGAATACGGACTTCGCTCTACTCAAGCACGAGGCCGGACGCCTCAGGCACGCTCAAGGGGGACTTGATTGTATACGGCCGAGGTGATCCTACGATGGCTGCGCGATTGAATGGCGGCGACTACATGAAGGGACTCGATCCGCTCATCGCGCAACTGGTTAATGCGGGAGTGCGGCGCATCGAAGGCGACCTCGTCGGCGATGAGAGCTACTTCGCAGGGCCGCCTTTCGGATCCGGATGGGAGTGGGACGATCTTCAAGCTTACTACGGCGCCGAGGTGTCGGCGCTCACGATAGACGACAACTCACTGGACTTGTTCGTAAAGCCGGCTGACCGGGTGGGCATGCCGTGCCGGATCACTACCGGCCCGCCGACGTCGTTTGTCACATTGATCAATCGAACTCAGACCGCACTCAAAGGCACTGAGTCTCGCATCGTGGTTTATCGTCCGGTTGGTGAAAACTTCATATACGTTTCGGGGCGTCTTCCTATTGACAGCAACACCGGTTATTACAGCGCGATTGCGGTTCACAATCCCGCAGGCTTGTTCGTGAGCCTGTTCAAGGATGCCCTCGCCGCGCGCGGGATTGTTATCACGGGTCGAACGCGCGTGATCGATTGGAAGTATCGTGAGGTTACGCCAGTCGATCTGGCAAAGTTGATCGAGCTGGGCTCAGTTGAGTCAATGCCGCTGGGCGATATCGTGCGCGAGACGCTGAAGCCCTCGCAGAACCTCTATGCCCAGTTGCTGCTGCTTCAAGTGGGAGAGAAGACTCGGTTCGGCGAGTGGGTTGGAAGCAGCATGCCGGGAACCGTCGCCCCGGGTGGCTCGAGGAGAGCTTCACAGTTTCCGCTGCCGCCTCAAATCGCGAACGATCAGCGCGCCGGGCAGACCAGCGAAGAGCTGGGCATCGAAGCGTTAAATGATTTCATGGATCGAGTCGGCATCAGGAAGGGCGACGTTTTGCTCGAAGAAGGATCGGGCCTCTCGCGGCGAGATGTTATTACTCCCGAAGCGACCGTCGCGCTGCTTGCCTACATGAGCCGTAGTCGATGGGCCGACGTCTATCGGAACTCGTTACCGGTGGCCGGCGTGGATGGGACGCTTCAGAACCGAATGAAGGGAACAGCGGCGACCGGCAACGTGCGCGCTAAGACGGGTTCGCTTCGTTATGTATACACGCTTTCTGGCTACGTGACGACAGCGGCCGGCGAGCGCCTGGCTTTCTCTATCATGCTCAACAACTACTACAACGCCGAACGATCAGCCGCGCTCCGGGAAGCTTCCGGGACCCAGGCTCAGCGCGCCGCGCCGACCTCGCCGCGAGAGGACTTGGACGCGATCGCCATCATGCTTGCAAGCTTCACCGGGCGAAGCCCGTAGCATTCCCGCTCAAGGCAACACTGTTATCCTGAGTTGTGAAGACGTGACTGTGGTGGGCGTGGTATCAGTCGCCCTCACCGTGAATATGAAGAGCCCGGTTGCGGTAGGCTTGCCCGAAATCACTCCCGTAGCCGTGTTCAACGTCAGTCCGGTTGGGAGCGCCCCGCTCGCCAGGGCCCACGTGTAAGGAGGCCTCCCGCCAGTTGCCACTAGCAGGTTCGAGTAGTCGGTGTTCAACTTGCCTCCGGGCAGGTCTCCGATGCTGGAAATGATCAATGGCGGGGGGTCGATTATGATCCTGAGCGTGCCGGACGTTAAGTTTTCGGGCGGCGATTGTGAATCCGTCAACCGCACGGTGAATGGGAACGTACCAATTTCAGTGGGAGTGCCGGAGATAACCCCGGAATTTGGGTTCAACGAGAGCCCCGTTGGCAACGCGCCGCTGACAAGCGCCCAGGTGTAAGGCGAAAGCCCGCCCGCTTTTTGAAGCGTGAAGGAATAGAACACATTGACTGTGCCCTTCGTCAGATCACCGCTCGTGGGTATCTGTAACGGCCCAGGAACGATCGTGATTCGGAGCGGCTGAGAAGTGACGGTCGTCTGGGTGGAGTCAGTCAAACGCACCGTAAAATTGAACGTCCCTACCTGGGTCGGAACACCTGTGATAAGACCGGTGGTGCCGAGCGTGAGCCCAGGCGGTAGCGAGCCGGTATTCATTATCCACGTGCGCGGTGGTACGCCTCCGGTGAATAGTAGCTGGACGGAATAGACGACTCCGGTGCTACCTTGTTCGATATCACCGTTGCTGACAACTCGTAGCGGCTCGATGTCAGGAACGATAGTGATCGTGAAGCTGGCGATGGCTATAGCGCCGATTGAATCGGTTGCCCGAACGACGAACGGGAAAGTCCCAAACACCGTGGGAGTGCCTGAGATCAATCCGGCCGCGTTTAGTGAGAGGCCGGAAGGCAACGAGCCGGATACCAGTGTCCAAGAGTAGGGCGGCTTTCCGTTAGTCGCGCCAAGCTGCAAGCTGTAGCGTTCACCCTTCTTTCCTTTCGCGATGTCATTGGTGCTGATCGTGAAGACCTGGTTCTGGAACACGATCGGGCGCGCGCCCACCACCGTAGTGTTACCGGCGGCATCCAGCAATCGTATGGCTATTGTGTGGTCGCCGTTGGAAAACTTCGTTGTGTCTATCTGGAAACCGAAGCCTGAACGCGAGGCGTTCGGGAAGGTGGCCCAACTGGTTCCAATATCAGGACGGCTCAAACCGTAGATTGCTTCGCCAACCTTCTGTCCGTCTACGAGCACGTCTATCTGAACAACACCTACGTTGTCGAGCGCCCATCCGCTGCCATTCGCGAGGTTATTCAACGTGGCGCGGAAGTCGGGTGTCTCGAGCGCGCCGAAGGGCGCTAGCTTATCGGCGGGCTTGACGGTGATTGCTAGCGTGCGCGTTACGGTTTGTTGAGCGGAGTCTGACACACGCACTACGAAGACGCTGGTTCCCGGCGATACAGGCGTACCCGAGATTGTCCCGCCCGCCGAGAGATTCAATCCGGCTCCCAGACTTCCGCTCGCTATGCTCCAGGTATAAGGCAGTACGCCGCCAGTTGCCTGAAGCGTCTGGGAGTAGACCCGTTCTGCCGTGGTTTCGGGAAGCGAGACTGTCTGGATCACCAGCGGCGGGGGCGGCTGGGTCACGAGCAGGAAAAGAGACTTCGTGCTGGAAGTGCCCAGCGAGTCCTTCAATCGGACCACGAAGGAAGTCGCGCCTGCCGTTGACGGCCGGCCGGAGATCTTACCGTCGCCGCTCAAGGTCAGGCCGTCCGGTAGTGCACCGGTGTCTATGGTCCAGGTGTACGGCCCGAGGCCACCGGACGCTTCTAACGCGGCGTTGTACAAAATACCCTGCAATGCTTGCGGAAGGAACTCGGTCCTTATTAGGAGCGGGGGCGGCGGCGGACCGACTTCAAGCGTCAGCGGTTTGGACGCTTGCTTGTCGGCAGAGTCGCTTACTAACACGGTGAAATTGGAAACGCCCTGAGCGGTCGGCGTTCCAGATAGTATGCCGTCCGACGAGAGTGTTATCCCATCCGGGAACGCACCAAATTTCTTTTTCTTCTTCTTGACCCAGCTATAGGGTGCAGTGCCCGCAGTCGCCTTGAGGTCGTACCGGTAGGGCACCCCCAATGCTGCGACCGGAAGCGCGCCGGGGCTCAGAATGGTCAGCTCAGGTGGAGGGTCCACGTCAATCGACAACGTCGTTGTGGTTGATTGACTGCTCTGATCAGTTGCTCGCACCTCGAGTGTCAACTCGCCCGGCGTGGTCGGCGTGCCCGCTATGACGCCCGCGTCTGAAAGGTGCAGTCCGTCTGGAAGACTTCCCGACGTGAGGTCCCATTTATAAGGAGAGGTGCCCCCGGAAGCCGCGAGGGTTTGCGAGTAGGCTTCGCCGACAACGCCGTCTGCCAAAGACTTGGTGTCTATGGCCAGCACCAGAGTCGCCGGGTTGATAGTGATTGAAAGAGTTGCTGAGACGCTTGCGCTCACGGCGTCGGTGAGTTGTAGTGCGAAGCTTGCAGCCATCGAACGCTCCGGCGTCCCTGAGATGATGCCGCTCTGGTTGAGCGTTAGACCATCCGGCAGACTTCCCGACTGAATCGACCACGTGTAAGGGGTCTGACCTCCAGATGCTCCGATGCTTTGGCTGTAGGCCACGCCTACAGATCCCCTCGGCAACTGGTTGGCGGTGATCGTCAGAGGCGCCGCGGACTTGACTATGAGGGTCAGCGCTTTGGTGGCAGAGTTGCCGTTGCTGTCTGTCACCTTCGCGACGAAGTTGAAGGTCCCGGCGGTTGAGGGCGTTCCGGAGATTGAACCGGCCTGTCCTAATGCCAAACCTGGCGGTAGGTTCCCGCTCTCAATCGACCAGGAGAAGTCGGGCTTACCTCCGACTGCCGCCATTGTCCGGCTATAGGCCACGCCAACGGTCGCCTCCGGCAAATCTCCTGTGCCGATCGTAAGCACCGGCGTGGTGGAGGGCGTGATAACCGCGGCTTCGTTAGAGTACTGCGATGTGCCCGTTCCATTGAACGCCCGCACCCGATAGGCATAAGCCGTGTTGGCAAGTACGTTGCCGTCGATGAAGGTGGTCGTGTTGCCTGGAACGACCCCGATCTGGCTGAACTCCGCGCTCGATCCCCCGCGGCGTTCGATCTGAAATCCATCCTCGACCCCCGATGTATCTTGCCACACCGCGGCGACCTGCGTGGGCGAGGTCGCGCCGGCGACCAGACCACTCGGAGCTGTTGGCGCCGGCTTGGGGACGGCTGACGTCCAGCCGATCTGGGCTACCGTAAACGGACAAAGGGCCAACTCGTTGAGCCGCATCATGCAATCGGTGGAAGTTCGAGTGCAAGCGAGGTCCTGGCAGTTTCCGTTGAGCGCGTCGGGTCTGACTTCCGGGGCACAGGTGCAACTGCATACCTGATACCCTGGCTGAAAGTATTCGTCGCAGGCATAGAAGATGTGACCGGTTTCGTGCGCGGCTATTCGTGAGAGTTGCCAGCCAAAGCTGCGGAAAAGGCTAACCGTGTATGGACCTCCGATATAGGCCCAGGACGCGCGCCCGTCGGTGAATGAGCTTCGAGTCGGCGCCGGGTTGTAGGCAATGAACATCGAGTATGCCCAGTTGGCGCGGTTCTGATCCCTGAACGCCCAGTCGAACGCGGCGACGCGCTCGAAAACGTTGCCGGCCGAGGCGCCTACATTGCTCATTATCTGGTTGATCCAGATAGGAGCGTCGCTACCGGGCCGCAGCACCGGCTCATACGGCACGCGGCAAACCGGGTTGTTGGCGTCGAAGACTACAACCGTGAACTGCAGCGGGCGCGAAAGGTTGAACGCTCGCGATTGCTCGACCCACCAATTCAGCCCGTCGAGTACTTGCGCGGCGGCAAAATTCTGATCGGCCTGTGACCATGAGTAGAGGTCCGGATCGACGCCACCCGTACTCTCGACCAGAAAGACGGCTACCGCAACAGAGCCATCCATCACATCGCTGTTACTGAAGTATTGAGGCGTGACGGTCGACTGAATGCCGAGCACGGATTGTTCGGCGCCGAGCATTCTGAGATTGCGGATGAATTCATCCTTATTGACGGGTGGATGAGGAAGCGCGCACTCGACCATTCCTGGCCGCCCAGCTTCCGGGCCAACCTGCTGCTCAGATTCACGCGATCGGCGTTTAGCGCTGCGCCCAGATGCAATGTCGTTGAACGCGTTGATCGCTATCTGCGTTTCGCGGTCGGTGAAGCCTGAGGGCGCGGGACCGACAGGTGATCGGTGAATCGAGCGTATCCCGTGACGTCCCAGAATTCGCGAGTCCGCTTCCGGACTGAGCCATCCCATTATTGCGTGCGGCGGAAGGACTATGGCGACACTGCCGCCTTGAGAAGTGATGAAGTCGCGGGCTTCCGCAAGCCCGGCTTTTGAACTTGCGTCAACCAGGATCAGCGAATATCCGGCCCGCCCATTGGATGGGGCGGATTGATTGTGTGAATGAGTGCGAGCTGAAGCGCTAAAGGCAGTCGAAACCAGGAGCGCAAGCACGGACCGGAACACCAAACGAACCATCAATACAGACCTCAATTTGTAAAGCCACGGTCGGTACTGCCTGCTTTGTGACCGTGGAGGGCTAGATCGAAAACAGAGGACTCTCCTTCAGGTTGACTGCTACTCAGGGTGCCGATGAGCTGCCATCCTGACTGACAAAGAGAGATCGCCCCGGGTAGCTTGGCGGGCCGCCTGTCGATATGAGTGCGTAGTCGTCATGAATTCTCAGGTAACTATGAGTTCCACGGGCACTCGCGGCTTCCACTAAGGCCTCCGACGTGCTCTGAAACTCGCAACGAGTAGTAAGGTCGCGAAGTATACCTTAAGCCCATATTCACCGCAAGTAGAAAGAATGTACCCATTTAGGTCCGGTGAGAGGGACCTTGGTCAGGAGGCTCATCGCGTCCAACACTCTTCGCTCAGCTTCGTGGCCGACCGCAAACGGTAAGGTAGAATGGGCCCGCCGGAATTGTGACTAACGTCAGAAGCTGCCGTCCCCGTTGCTAAAGACAGGACGCTCCGAAGGAGTTAAGACAAGCAATCCCCACTCTGATTGCAACCCGCGCTTGGTGCTTCGACGGTGCGGCGCTGCCGATTGTGCAATGCTTGACACACCTAAACCGAGAGTGTAGAGTTCAGCCTTGCCGCAAAGCATTATGAAGCGAGGAACACACAGGCGCGTGTACTCAGAGTCCTGCCCCGTTCTCTCGGAGCAAGAGAGTTCCGCAGCATCAGCTAGACCTTGAGCCGAAGTGATGGTGCTCACCTTGCATAATGGGTGAGCCGGGCGTCGGCATTCTTAAGGTAGCTTCGCAGCGCAACCGCGCAAAGACTCTCCTCACGACGGCGTTGACACTCGGACTTCATACCTGCCTGACGGCTTGAAGGTTAAACGCCGATCAAGCATACTATGAGGCAAAACAGTTCCATCGGTCCGGTGACACCATTCCGATGAATTCAATACGGGAGTTTGGGAGGAGTAGCGATTAATGGCGACAGAGAATGTAAACCAGTCCGGTGCTAGCGCGGCGGCAGACAGCGCCAAAGAAGAGACCGTCACGCTTGAGGAGAACACCGGCCCAGACACCGCAGCGGTTGAGCCAAGCGCTGCGGCCGATACAAACCAGACGGCTCCCAGCAGTGAGGCGGCAACTGCCGCGTCACCAAACAGCGCGTCAACAAACAGCGAAACGGCAACTGCCGCTTCACCGGAACACACTGGCGACGCTGAGACGAGCGGCGCACAAGACTTCAGCGCGATGCTCGAGACCTACGAGAAAGAAAGCGCGGCGTCCCGCCAGGAAGGCGAGATTGTACGCGGCATCGTAGTGGGCATCTCCGATCAAAACGTTCTGGTGGACATCGGCTACAAGTCAGAGGGCGTGGTTGCGCGCGAGGAGTTTATCGATCGCCAGGGCAACCTGACCGTTAAGCGCGGGGATGAAGTCGACGTGCTCATCAAGAGCCTAGAGAACCAGGACGGCTACGCCATTCTGTCGCGCGCAGCCGCGATGCAGGTTCAATCGTGGGAGCGGCTCCGTCAGGCTCATCAGACCCACGAAACCATAAAAGGCCGCGTGGTCGAGCGCATCAAAGGCGGACTCAACGTTGACCTCGACGGTGTCCCGGCGTTTCTTCCAGGCTCCCAGATAGACATTCGGCCGGTGCGCAATCTCGAAGGCTTCCTCAGGCAAGAGATCGAAGTCCGCGTCATAAAACTCAACCGCAAACGCGGTAACGTCGTTGTCTCACGCAAGGCGGTGCTGGAGGAAGTCTCCAACAAAAAGAAAACCGAGACGCTCGGCAACATCGAAGAAGGCGTGGTGCTTGAGGGCACGGTCAAAAACATCACCGACTACGGCGCGTTCATTGACCTCGGGGGCATCGACGGGCTGCTGCACATCATTGATATGAGTTGGGGCCGCATCCAGTCGCCTAATGACATAATCAAGGTCGGAGACTCAATCCAGGTTAAGGTGCTCAAGTTCGACCGCGAGAAGGAGCGCATCTCGCTCGGCTACAAACAGCTTCTGCCCGATCCGTGGCAGAGCGTGGCCGAGCGCTTTCCCAAAGGCTCGCACGTTCGCGGCAAGGTCGTCAGCCTGACCGACTACGGTGCTTTCATTGAGATCGAACCCGGCGTAGAAGGGCTCGTCCACGTGACCGAGATGACCTGGTCGAAGAGACTGAAGCATCCGTCTAAGCTGCTATCGATCGGCCAGGAGGTGGAAGCGGTGGTTCTCGAAGCAGACCCTCACAGCCGCCGCATAAGTCTCGGCCTCAAGCAGGTCACCGCTGATCCCTGGGAGACGCTGCCGGTTCGTTATCATGTCGGCTCGCGGGTGACCGGCAAGGTCCGCTCGCTTACGGACTTCGGCGCCTTCGTCGAAATAGAAGACGGAATAGACGGTCTGGTGCACGTCTCGGACATTTCGTGGACCAAGCGAATCAAGCATCCGTCGGACGTGCTTAAGAAGGGCCAGCAAGTCGATGCGGTAATAACCAACATCGACGTTGACGGGCGAAGGCTCAGTCTTTCGATCAAAGACCTCGAGCCCAACGCGTGGGATCGTTTCTTCGATACGCACAAACTGGGCGACGTGATCAAGGGGCGCGTTGTGCGCTTCGCGAACTTCGGCGCGTTCGTCGAGATCGAGGAAGGCATCGAGGGCCTTTGTCATGTTTCAGAATTGAGCGACTCGCGGGTCGAGAAGCCAGAGGACGCGGTGAAGATCGGGCAGGTGCTTCCGTTCAAAGTACTCAAACTTGATCCGGCACAGAAGAAGATCGGATTATCCGCGCGAGCCGTGGGCAAGGAAAATGATCCCGAAGACGTGCGCTCTTATCACGAGACCGGCTCGGGCATGGCGACGCTGGGCGACATCGCTAATTTGCTGACTGCTTCTTCGGAGAAGAAGGACGAAGAGTAAGCGGTCAATTTTCAATTCATCGAGAAGATGTGGCTTCGCGGCTATCACACTTCGGTAGTTACGCGACCCAGAGTCCGGGTGACACAACACACCCGGACACGCTCTGGGTCGCGTCGTTGTTTATGGGAACACATGTATGAAGAGATTTAGTCTGACAACCGTCCTGATCGTTGCCGGCTTCGGCTTTGTCGTTTTCGTCGCGATTATCCTGCTCGCGGCGTTGCTGCTTTCGCGCGACGGCGGATTCGTCGGTCTGGGCGGTGATCGCATTGCCGTCGTGTACCTGGAGGGTGTGATCTTCAACTCGAAGACCATCAATGAACAACTCAAGATGTACGGTGACGATTCGCGGGTAAGAGCGATACTTCTGCGTATGGACACGCCGGGCGGCGGAGTCGCGGCTTCGCAAGAGATAGCCGATCAAGTCAAGTGGCTTCGCAAAGAGAAGGGTAAGACGGTCGTGATATCGATGGGTTCGGTCGGCGCGTCGGGCGGCTACTATGTTGCCTGCGCGGCGGACAAGATCTACGCCAACCCGGGAACGATCACCGGCTCGATAGGGGTGATAGCCGAGTGGGTTAACTACGGCAATCTGCTCAAATGGGCTCAGATGCAACCGGAGGTGATCAAGAGCGGAGAGCTCAAGGATGTCGGCTCACCTACACGCGAGATCACGCCGAAAGAGCGCGCATATCTGCAAAACTTGATCAATCAGATGTTCGAGCAGTTTGTCAGCGCGGTGGCCGATGGCCGCAAAGAACTAACGCGCGAACGAATAAAACAGCTCGCGGATGGGCGCGTGTACACAGGCGAAGAAGCGCTTCGCGAAAAGCTGATCGATGGGCTCGGCAACTACGACGCGGTGTTGAAGGCTACTGCGGAGCTCGTGGGCATCAAGGGTGAACCGCAAATCGTCACGCCGCCAAGGCCGCGGCGGGGTTCGATTCTTGATCTGCTTACATCAACCGACGTCGGCGAAATGATTTCAAACAACACGCTTCAGCCGCCTGGCTCGACTCTTCAGTTCGAGTATCTTTGGAAATGATTAGTCCGTAGTCCGTGGTCCGTAGTCCGTAGTCCGTGGTCCGTAGTCCGTAGTCGGCCATCAATAGGCCAGCGTCGGCAATCGATCTGCTGGCAACAGCAAGTTCCAACAGTGAACTACGAACCACTGAACTCCGGACCACTGAACTACGGACCACGGACCACGGACTACGGACCACGGACTACGGACCAACAATGGAACACCTCTGGAGCCCCTGGCGCTACAAGTACATAGCTTCGGTTGATCAAACGGAAGGCTGCGTGTTCTGTCGGCTCGAACAAGAAGGCCAGGACACCGCAAACTACGTTGTCCACCGGGCGCTGCTGAATTTTGTTATTCTCAATCTTTTCCCATATACCAGTGGCCATCTGATGATCGTGCCTTATGAACACCGCGCCTCGCTGAGCGAAGTCAGCGAAGCTACGACAACGGAAATGATCGAGCTTGCGAAGCAGGCTCAGGTTGCGTTAGAGACGGAATATCGTCCCGACGGCTTCAACATCGGGATGAACCTGGGTCGGAGCGCAGGCGCCGGCGTCGCGGATCATCTTCACTTGCACGTAGTCCCGCGCTGGAGCGGCGATGCGAACTTTGTTTCGATCGTCGGCGAAACCCGCGTGCTGCCGGAAGATCTGGCGACGACTCATCAAAAGTTGAAAAAGCATTTCGAAGCACAGGACATAGCATGAGAGCACACCACCGAGGTGAAGCTCGGTTTCGATCAACTTTTGCGCTTTCGATTCTGCTTGCTTTAGCGGCGCTCTGGCCGGCGACCAACAATCTGCCGACGGCCAACGCAAAGCCGGCATCCGGGACCAGCAGACCTTTGGTCATCGCCCATCGAGGTGGCGCGCTCGAGTCAACCGAGAACACCATCGCTGCGTTTCAACGGGCGGTTAAGATAGGGGCCGATGGAATCGAGACAGATATTCGACTCACTCGCGACGGCGTCGTAGTGGTGTATCACGATCAGTACTTCGGTCGAATGGAAGGGCTCGCGCCGCCCCAGTGCACGCGTCTGGTCTCGGACCTCACGTATTCTGAGCTGATCAAACAGACGCTTGTGCCGGTAGGTGAAGACCTCGGCGGGAGGCGAGTGCCTACGCTCAGCGAGCTTCTGTCCAGCGTGCAATCCGGGCTGCTTAACATCGAACTTAAGCGATGCGACAGGTTCAACGATCTGGTCAACAAAACAATCGCCATCCTCAAGCCGTTTCCCGCGCTGGACCGAGTCGTGCTCGAAGCGCCGGGTCTCGACACAGCAAAGAAACTGCGGAAGGGCCTGGGCTCGCATTTGAAGCTTCACATAAATCCCGAGTACGATGGCACGGTTTCACTGCCGGAGTCGCTCAAGCGAGCGCTCAAGTTCAAGCCGCACTCGATCTCTGTGTCGTACAAGAAAATCTCGCGCGAGATCGTCGAGCTTGCGCACAAGGCCGGGGTCGAGGTATGGACCTGGACGGTGAACGCCCCAGAAACGGCTCAGGCGATGGCGCTGATGGGGGTGGACGCAATCAAGACTGACAGGCCTACGATGCTTCTCGATTTACTTCGCAAGCAAAACGGAAATTAGAATCATCCCACCAGGTACACTACGGCTCGACGTGGGATGTCGACGAAGGAACGAGACTCAGAAGCAGATTGATGTTCGTTCTTAATCCTTCTCAGCCATGGCCGGTTCGTTATCCGAATCGATCGTGGTCATTTCAGCCATCAACAACCGCTCGCACTCGGCTGGGGTGCGCGGAATGGTTTCCGCTTCTCGAGCGGCTTCCGTCTCCACTTCTATCCGCCCCGCGGGAAGCCAGAAGCCCGAAGCCAGCGCCAGCACTGCGAACACCACACCAGTCAGAAACACGTTGTGCAAGGCGCCCGCTAGAGCGCCCGACATCGCTTTGATCAACTCAGGCTTCTGAGCCGCGCGAGCAATCGGGTCAATCAGCGCGCTTGGATTGTGAACGACGCGAGCGACGTCTTCTTCCGGCAAGCCGCTCTCGTTCTGAATCTCGGCGATGTGTGAAGCGAGGCTGATGGTCATCACCGTTCCCATCACGGCTACGCCCACCGTTTGACCAATCGAACGCGCAAACTGGTTGAGCGACGTCGCGATGCCAAGCTGGCCTCGGCTAACCGAATTCTGCACGGTGATCAGCAACGCAAACATCACCAACCCCATTCCGATGCCCATTGCCAGAATGTCACCGATAAGCCAGGCGCGCGCGGTGGTCCTGCCGAAGGTTGTAAGGACACCAAAGCTGGCGACCAGAACGAAAAGCCCCGCGAGAATCGTCGGCCGATAACCTATTCGGAACATCAATCGCCCGCCAATAACCGACATTGTGACCCAGCCGAGCAGAAACGGGGTGAGCAGCGCGCCCGCTTCGGTCGCCGTGCCGCCGAGCGTGCCTTGAACAAAAAGAGGGATGAACGACAGCGCGCCGAACATCGCTGCGCCGACCATGAAGGCTGTAATCGAGCCGACGGCAATGATGCGATTCCTGAAAAGCGACAACGGAACAATCGGTTCGCGAGCGCGGCGCTCGGTCCAGATGAACAGTGCGCTGAAGATCACGATGCCCGCAACCGCGACAAGCGTCAGCGGATTGCCCCAGACGGCCGGGTCTCCGCTCTCGACAAGCACCAGCAGCAACAGCGTGATTGCGATCGTCAGCCACGTCGCGCCCGCGTAGTCGATCACCGGCCGCTGAGTCTGCTTCGGCTCGACCAGCGCGATTCCGACCACTACAGCCGCAGCCAAACCGAAGGGGATGTTGATGTAGAACACCCAGCGCCATGAAATGTGATCCGTAATAAAGCCACCCGCCAACGGTCCCAGTATCGAAGCCAATCCCCACACGCCGCTGAAGAGCCCCTGCATTCGCGTTCGTTCGCGCAACGTGTAGATGTCGCCGTTGATCGTCATGCTGAGCGGGATCAATGCACCCGCGCCCAGTCCTTGAATCGCGCGAAAGACGATCAGTTGGGTGATTGATTGCGAAGCTCCCGAAAGCGCTGAGCCCACGAGAAAGAACGCGATGCCCACGAGATAAAAGAATCGCCTTCCGTAGAGATCAGAGAGTCTTCCCCACATCGGCACGGTCACGGTTGAAGTCAGCAGGTAAGCCGAGAACACCCAGCTATAGCGATCGAGTCCGCCGAGCGACGCGATCACTGTAGGCATCGCCGTGCCGACGACGGTTGCTTCAAGCGCGGCCAGGAACATGCCGAGCATCACGCCGGCCGTAACCACCCGCCGCCGGCGTTTGGAAAGTATCACGTGTGGTTGGTCTACAACGGTCGCTTCGATAAGTTCAGAAGCCATTTCTCTGGCCCCTCTTTCTATTTGGCCTCATTCGGCGCCCGCCCGACGCAGTTGAATGAGGGGCGTTTCTTCTTCTTTGATCGATACGGTGACGTGGCTTCGGCAGACAGGGCACTGAAGGCGCCGCCGGCTGCGGCCGCGTTGAAATCGGGCGTTAATCGTGGCGTCGCATTCAGGACACTGGGTATCGGCGTAGCCGTCGTGGTCTGCCTCGTCTTCGGCAATGTACTTACGCTTTGTCATGAGTAGAGAGGTCGAGACCGGCGCGCTGTAGATGACGGTTCACTTCAAGAGAGTAACCCTGAACTCCGAACCAGGGACCCGGAACTACATACCGCTAATCCGTTTCAATCGGATAGCCAAGCTCGCGCCATCGCTTCCACCCGCCGTCCATCGAGATCACATTCTTGTAGCCCATCTTCTGGAGCGCATCCGTTGCGAGCGCCGAGCGAAACCCGCCGCCACAATAGAGGATTATCTCGGCGTCGTGATCCGGGATGGCCTTCTCGATGTCACGTTCGATTATTCCTTTTCCCAGGTGTATGGCCCCGGCGGCGTGGCCGTTCTGCCACTCGTTATCCTCGCGCACATCGACGAAGTAGAAGCTCTCACCGGCGTCTTGCTTCTTCCGCACGCCTTCGGGAGTGTTCTCGCGCACGCGTTTCTTCGCGTCGTTGACAAGCTCCAGGAATCCTGCCGAGTGATCCATTGCGGTCTCCTGTTCGGGAAAGTCACTGAGTCGTTCATCGCTTATGATAGCCACCCGTTGTCGCTGCGGCAAATTCATCGCAGTTAATGACGGCGGCTGAGGTTGCAAGGTTAACCCAAGAACGGTTCTTCTGTGCTAGAATGAGCCAATCGTATCGCGAGACTCATTGAAGATGGACAACGCTAAGAACACACGATCCGCTTCTGAGGGACACGCTCCGCCA
The DNA here is from genome assembly GCA_038040445.1 of Acidobacteriota bacterium. Classification (NCBI taxonomy): domain Bacteria; kingdom Pseudomonadati; phylum Acidobacteriota; class Blastocatellia; genus Candidatus Onstottus; species Candidatus Onstottus frigus. The sequence goes on from JBBPIG010000035.1 coordinate 24,396, forward strand.
CTGGCCTTGCCCGATGCCGAGTCCGCCCGGCGGGTCGTTGGCCGGTGGTTGCTTACGAATGTTGGCGACGCGCTTTATCCCGCCGAGGCCACGTTTGTAGAAGAGAGCTTCGCTTGGCTCGTTCCGGTATGGTTCAGCACGGCAGCCAAGCCAATGGTAGCGCTGGTTGCTGATGTTTATGTCAGTGCCGCTACGGGAGTCTTTCTTGGTAGACCCACTCGCGACGAGCTGATCAAAAGGTTGAACCAAATCAACGCTGAGGGCGAATAAGGCGTGCTGCCTCTCTTTCCCCAGGAGCTTCCAACAAGTTGCGTTCCTGCGTGCGTGCGAATGGTGCTCGCTGGTCTCGGGCACTCACTGAGTGAGGCGGACATTAGGCATCGGTGTGGCCACACTGCTGTCGGAACGACACTTAACCAGATCTCGAACGGTTTGAAAGACATTCCAGTGGTCGTCGAGTATCAAATCGACTGGGGTCTTGAGGATCTAACGGACGTTGTCCGGAGCGGCGGCTGGCCGATTGTGGCCATAGACCTGCGTCCCGTCGAAGGAATCTTCGCCTTTCACGCGGTGGTGGTTGTCGAAATAACAAGAGATCAGATGCTTGTTCACGACCCGCTACACGTAGCCGGTCCTCGCCCGATAGGCCAATCCACGTTCGAAATAGCTTGGAACTCTGCACAGCGGGAGGCAGTAATAATAAGATCCACGAATCCCTAATCCGAGAGAGGACTATGAACACAACCAGACTTACTCTACGTCGGAGCGCCGTCTCGATTGCGCTGCTGTTGCTTCTCGTCGCGAGCGTTACAGCGCAGGATGTTGCTCCGAAGTTTGATGAATACATGAACGCGCTCGTCAACCAGCAGCGTTTCATCGGCTCGGTGCTCGTCGCCCGCGATGGCAAAGTGATTTTCAGCAAGGGCTACGGCCTGGCGAATGTCGAGCTCGACGTGCCCAACACGCCGCAGACTAAATTCCGGCTCGGGTCAATCACCAAACAATTCACCGCCGCGGCGATTCTGCTTCTGCAAGAGCGCGGCAAGCTGAGCGTGCAAGATCCGATCTGCAAGTACTTCGAAAACTGCCCAGCCGCCTGGAGCGAAGTCACGGTCCATCACCTGCTGAGCCACACGGGCGGCATTCCGAACTTCACGAACTTTTTCGATTACGTCCCGAAGATGATGATGCCCGTCACCACGCAGCACATTATTGCGCGATTCAAAGACAAGCCGCTCGATTTCAAACCGGGTGAAAAGTGGAGCTACAGCAACTCGGGATATTTCCTGCTCGGCTACATCAGCGAGAAAGCCGCGGGCGAATCCTACGAGAGCTTCCTGCAAAAGAACATCTTCGAACCGCTCAAGATGACCAACAGCGGCTACGATCATCACGGCACGATCCTGAAGAAGCGCGCGACTGGCTATTCGCTCGCTAAAGGGAAGATGGTCAACTCCGTGTACATTGATATGACTCAACCTTACGCGGCGGGCTCGCTCTATTCGACGGTCGAGGATCTGTTTTTGTGGAACGAAGCGCTCCATTCCGACAAGCTGCTATCGGCAAAGTCTCGCGAGCTGATGATGACGCCGGTCAAGAACGACTACGGCTACGGCCTCGGGGTTCAAACAAGGTCCGGCCGCAAGATGGTCAGTCATGGCGGAGGGATCAACGGCTTCTCGACGTTCATTGCGCGCTTTCCTAACGAGAACGTCACTGTGGTCGTTCTGCGCAACGCCGACTACGGCTCCCCCGGTCCCGGCCCGATAAGCCGGGATCTTGCCGCAATTCTATTCGGCGAGAAGTATGAAATCCCGGGTTCGACGAAGGAGGTCAACGTCGACCCGAAGATCTACGATGCTTATGTCGGACAGTACGAATTGACCCCGACCTTCATCATCACCGTAAGCAAAGACGGCGGGCGTTTGATGGCACAGGCTACCGGGCAACCGCAGCTCGAGTTGTTCCCCGAATCTGAAACTAAGTTCTTCCTGAAGGTCGTGGACGCAAAGGTCACCTTTGTCAAAGACGACACCGGAAAGGTCACGCATCTGATCTTGCATCAGGGCGGAGACCAAACGGCGAAGAAGATCAATTAGGCAGCTCCGATTCAGACCGATCTCGGCCGAGGCGAGGTTTTGGACAACGCTCTGACGGCTGACTGGAAGACGCCTCGGAGCCACCCGCGAAATGAGACTCCCGAGGCATTGACGGCCATTTGCAGATTGAGATAGTCTCGCGCCGCACAATAGGTGAATTCAAAGATCTTCCCAGGTAAGGAGGCGGACATGCGTAGGATTCTGTTTCTCACTTTCTTTTTGATTGCAGCTCCGATTGCTCTTGCACAAGATCCCGTCAAAGTAGACGGCAAGCATTACACGGTAATGCTCGACAATGACCAGGTTCGAGTGCTCAAGATACGATACGGTCCGAAAGAGAAGTCCGTAATGCACGAACATCCGGCTGGCGTCGTGGTTTTCCTGAACAACGCCCAGGTCAAGTTTACCCTCCCCGATGGAAGCAAGGTGGATGGCGGCGGCAAGGCGGGTGACGTCCAGTTTGCCGACGCGGGGAAGCACCTGCCCCAGAACGTTGGCAGCGCGACGCTTGAAGGGATATTGGTCGAGCTAAAAGGCGGGGCGGCGATGAGCTCAGCCAAAGTAGCTTTAGATCCCGTGAAGGTGGACCCCGCTCACCACAAAGTCGTGTTCGAGAACGATCGAGTGCGCGTGCTGAGGGTCAAATTCAAGGCGCACGACAAGACTAAGCAGCACGAACATCCAAACGGCGTGGCGATTTACCTGACGGATGTAAAAGCCAAATTCACGCTTGCTGACGGAAAGACCAGAGAAGGCGGCGGCAAGCGGGGAGAAGTGACCTGGGCAGCGGCGGAAAATCACTCTGTTGAGAATACAACCGCCAAGCCTGCTCATATTATTCTGGTCGAGTTGAAATAGGTTTTAGGAACCACTTGGTTCTTGAGCAAGGGAGGCTTCGTCGCCTCCCTCTTGTTTCTTCTCTTTCAGGAAGCGCGCCAACCTGTGAAAGTATTGCCGCCCGATCATCATTTGATCCGAGTGGCGAATCGCCGATTGCTATGCTCGCGAGGACGATCAGCCCGCGAACCAGGTGTGTCACTTACAACAAGGTTTGAAGGAAGTCGGCGTTTGCCTGCTCCAAAGGGCTGCAACTTTGCAGCAGCTCCTTAGCAGTCGGATCTGATGCGCCCGCGGCAAAGGCTTTCCACGCCGCCGCTCCCGCGCGCTCGCCGGCAACCTGCATCGCGAACTGGATCTTGAGGGGGCGGTCTTTGAACAAGGTGCGATTCAATTCCAACAATTCAGGATTACCGGACAGAAGCTTGTCCTGGATAGCAGAAGCGTATGGGTTAAGCGACTCAACCCGCCTGGCTATTTCCTCTTCGCGATCTGCGCAAGCTAGCAGGCCTTCTCTTACGGATTGATCGGGGTGATCGGTTGCCCAGGTTCGATACCGCTGAGCGGCGAGTCTCTCGAGCTTTGCGAGAAGTAGTGGTTGGAGCTGGGGATCTATGTTTCGAAGCACCCGGCCCAATATCTCTGCTATGTTCGGAACGTTGGCTTGATCATCGGTCATGTTTGAAATCTCCGCACAGGTCGAAGCCATCGGCCTTCGCTTTAAGGATGATTGTTAGGGTCTTCAACGTTGAAGCCTTCAGCTCGCGCCGCGTCGTTCAGTTCTCCATCTGCCGACACCACAATCAACCGCGAAAGTCCGTTCAAAACTCTTTCATTGTTCGCCGCTATCGCCGCCGCTAACTGAACAGCGTCGTATCCGCGCAACGCAAAAGTCTCAGCAAGACGACAAGCCTCGACTAGTACGCCTTCTCCTATCGCGACTTGAGTGAACCTTCGGGGCAGATCATGACGCAATCGTCGCAAACCTTTGGCCGCCTGGACGGCGTTAATCATGTTTGCCTTTCTCCGTCTCGCCAAAGCCGCGCAAACCTCGACTTCGGTGATTCTTGCGGCATAGAGACGATTCTTTGCTGAAGGACGCAACAGCCTCAGCACAAACGCACTGCCCTGCTCTTGAGCAAAGCGTTTGACCAAAGCGCTACTGTCAAGGAAGTACGCTGGCATCAGCGGCGTTCGCGGATGATGGTTTCAGAAAGTGGTTCGCCTGCAACTTCAATCGGCTCGAACTTGTCGAATTCTTCGTCGGTCTCGTCGCGAGTGGGGATATGACTGATCACGCCTTTGGCTAATAGCTGGCCTTCAAACTCATCCTCTCGGGCCTCGGTTTCCTCTGCGGCGAGCGCTGCGCTCTCGTGTTCGCGCAAGTAGTTTGCTAGCCGCGCGGCAACTTCGCGGGCTTCGTCCAGAGTCAGTTTCCGAATCTCGGTTAACACGTCTGTCGCGGTCATCGTACTTTCCCTGCAGGCAGGGTTCATTCTACCACGATGGCGCGTCGCGGTAGCGCTTTGTGTTTACGAATTTCGTGGAGTTCACTTGCTGGGTCCAAATTGAAGTTCACTTGCTGACTCCAAACTTTTCATGCACATCTTCGACGGTTCGGTCCGCTCCGCCGTGGGCAAGACCTCTTTCGATACGGCATAGTTTCAGCCTAACTTGATTGGCCGTCTGTAAGGGTAATTCGGATCCCTAATAACCGATGGTATTGCCCACCAGATACCTTCCCCGCCTCCCTTCCACATTCCGGAGTGGCTATCATCCTTACTCAAACCCGAGTACTCAAATTGGACGGCATTCTTGAAGTCCTCCAGAGGCCGAGGAGCGACCTGTTTTCCCACAAAGCAGAAATCGCCCGAGGCCTTCGTCTTGACGTCCACCCACAGCTCCAGCGTTCTGGAATACTTCTGTTTCAACTCAGAATAAGTTGGGCGCTCGTTCACAAGCTGCTCCGCGGAAACATTGGGGAAGGCGATTACCTTGATTAGAACCCTGACCTTCGAACTCGTCGTCTCAGTTTTGACAATTGATAGTTCCTGAATCTCGCTGAAGTCAACAACTCTGGATCGTCCGTTCATCACTCCTTTCAGTTGATAACCCGTTTCCCCACTAACCCCGGCTTTGGTCCACGTAAGACCAACCTCCCCTATGTTCTCTTTCGCGCCGTTTAGTTCATAGGTCGCAGTCATCGAGGTGCGCGCCAAATCTTTTTGCCTGTTTACTCTCTCCGCCGTGATTAGGTCCTTAGAGGAATATGGCGATATTTCACTTCGCCCTCCTCCATCGAATGAGTAGCCGGCTGTTACGGATAGAGAGAGCATCGTCACTCCAAGCAAAAGCCTAGAATCTAGCTTTAGCATATTCTTCCTCTTTTGTTCTGATATCCTGAAGCATATGGTTCACAACCAGACTGAACTTTTCGTTCAAGTCACTGATGTTGTCTATCTCACTCCTCAAATCCCGCAGTTCTTTTAGGTCTCCCGGGTTGCTGCGATTTGTCGTGGCCGGCAGCGAGTGCTTCAGGGACACAAACCTTTCAATATTGTTCTCCAGGTATATGGTCGTGGCCCTCGTATGCTCGTCGAATAACCTCGAAGCGGCGTCGAAGTCTGAAAAGTAGACGAGCATGGCCCTTATCTTGGCGTTCTGTTTGAATCTGTTGCTCTGTATCCCAAAGATTTTCTCCTGCAATCGTTCAAACTCCCTGTCGGGTATTCGCTCGTCGTTCTTGTAGGGTTCAACCAATTCGATCACTTCTGAAAGATAAGTCCCGACCAGCATGAACTCCTTCAAGCAATCCCGCCTCATATCCAAATTGTATTTTACGTTCTCATACCTGATTTGCCGTTCCCACTCTAACGTCTTTTGGCGGTTCTGAAATATGGGCACGAGGATTCCGGTTACTACTGCGCCTATGAGCAATAGACCCAGGCCGCTGCCTGCCTTCTCCCAGATCGTGCTTATCAAAGACCGGCGTGAAGGCTCTTTCTTTGACAGAGTCTTCCTGAGCTCTTCTTCAAGCTGGATTTTTTCTATTATTCGATTCTTTTCTTCGTCGGATAGCATGGTGATTGGGAATATGAACCTCTATCCTTTGTCGAATTATTGCTTTTGCGTTGGCTGATTTATCTGCGTCCTGGCTGGGAATAAAGGCGTATAGCCAGATATTGGTGTCGATAAAACAGGTCTGACTACCGCTACTCATAAATCTCTTCTCGTGTTAGAGGCTTGAAGCCTTCCAGGTTCAAGGGGTTTGCCAAAAGATGTTCGATCATATCGAACTTTTCTGTGCTCTCCTCGGCCAAAAGGATGACGCGCACGCTGCCCTTAAGTTGATCCCTGTACTCTTCAGGGATAGTAATGCTTCCGTCCTTTACTTTGGTTTGAAATTCGATCGCGTACATATTCTGTCTCCTTCAGTCATTCTGTCCTTACACGTTAAGGCTTAGGGCAAAACGGGTCAAGCGTTGCTCGGTCGCTCAAGCAGACACAAAACGAACGGCCGGGAGGTCGTCACGCTGCATCCAACAGCTTCTTTGCTGCGTCTTTACCGGCTGTTGGTGGCGGTAACGGTTTTCCTTCTTTTTTCAGGATTTCAATCCACTCATCGATAATCTGACAAAGCTCTGCATAGACTTGTGCTTCATCAGTCCCATGGCAACAAGGGCCAATGATGCCTGGGCACTGACCCACAAAACATTGATCTTCATCGGACCACTCGACAATCTTTATGTAGCGAGCGCTTTCATTCATTCAGGTCTCCGATCAATTCTCGGATCTTACGAGGCATAATCGAATCTCTGTTTCGTCCGTTCCGCTCCTATTGGGGATCTTGTTCACTTGGAGCCGGCTCTCCAATAAGCTCACGGAAACGCGAATCCTCGCGGAGGTTTTCGAAGTCTGGGTCGGTCTTCGCTCGAAGGGTGTTGATCGCTTTGAGTGGGCCAAGCGACTCGCCCAGGCACTTCAGCGCGCGGTCGGCGTCGCCTTTAAGCGCGTACAAACAAGCCATGTAATACTTCGTAAACGGATCGCCGCTCCCTTTTCCTAACCGATCCTCGAATCGCTTGATCGCGCTCTTGAAGTGCTGCCCGGCTTCTTCAGTCATGCCTTTCCTGAGGTATGCCGCGCCCATCTTCTGTTCGAGCTCGGTCAGCGAGCGGTCACGCAGCGCATGGTCGCTTGACTTGAGAAACTCGAGCTCGCGTTCATATTCCTGAATCGCTTCATCGTAGCGGCCCTGCCGATAGTAACAATACCCAAGCCGCGTGTGCGCACCGACAACCTGAAGCCCCTCTTTGCCCGAGATGAATTTCTCTTGCAGTTCGATCGCGTGTTTGGCGGCCGCTTCGGCGCGCGAGTAGTTGCCGACGAGCGTGTGCAAAAACACAAGCTGAAGATATGAGTAACCCGCTTGAGGGTTGATCGCCACCGCGTGCTCGAGCTCGACGATCGCTTCCTCGACCATCCCCTTGCCGATCCAGTATGCGCGAGCAAGCGAACCGTGAGCGCCGGCGTTGTTTGGCTCGAGCCTCACCGCTTCGCTGATCTCTGCGATAGCTTCATCGTAGCGGCCAAGCGTGTTATAGGCGCCTCCGAGAAACTGATGCGCCTGCGAGAGGCGCGGGTTCAGCTTGACCGCCTTCTCCGCATACTCGACCGCCTTTTGCGACAGCTCGGGGATGCTAAGGAATCCGCCCTTCAGATCATACGCCACGCTCAACGCCGCCCACGCTCCGGCGTAGTTCGGGTCAAGCTCGGCTGCCTTCTCGAAGTAGTGAATCGCACGGTCGAGCGAATCGCGGCTGCCGGTGCGCAGATTGATCATGCCGCGCGAGAAGCTTTCGTAGGCCTCGACCGACTGCGTCTCGTCGGCTTCGATATCAGTGATCTCGGACGTGCCAAGCTCGAGGTTCAGGCCCTTGCTAAGCTCGTAGACTATCTTGTCTTGCAAATCGAAAATCTCTTTAATATTCCCGTCGATCTTTACTGTCCTGATTACCTCGCCGGTGTTGACGTCGATGACCCGAGCGGTGATTCGGATCATCTCGCCGATGCGCTGGTATCCGCCGCCGAGTATCCACGACGCCGCGAGCCTCCGCCCGATGTCGATCGCGATCGTCTCGTCGAACTCTTTGAGCGCGCCCGTACTCAGATCCTTGAGCGCCTCGTATGTGCGCTCGCGGCCGATGACCGATAGGCCGCGGACTTTCTTAAGGTCGGAGGTCACCGTCTCGGCGATCCCCGATCCGATCCATTCATCGGCGGGCTCTCCGGTGATATTGGAAAAGGTCATCACCGCAACGGCATTTTCGAGTTTGGCCGCCATCGCCGTGACGTCCGCGATTGGCCTTGGTTCCGAGAGTAGCGCCGTGGCCTGATGTTCAGTTGGCTGCGAATTGACGGCGCCAGTGCGATTGTTTAGGTCGAGGTCGCGCTGAAGATTGCGCAGGTCTATGTACATCTCGCGAGCGGACTGGTAGCGAAACGCCGGGTCCTTCTCCATCGTCTTGCGAACGATTCGCTCGAATTCAGGCGGCACGTTGTAATTGAGCCTCGCAAGCGCCGGCGGCTCGCGGTGGATTATTCGATCAATCACCGCAGTCGTGCTCTCGCCGGTGAAAGGCAACTGCCCCGTCAACATTTCATAAGCCACAACTCCGAGAGAAAAGATGTCCGACCGGTGGTCAATCTGTTTGCCGAGCGCCTGCTCAGGTGACATGTACGAGACCGTGCCGAGCACGAGACCGGTGACCGTCTCCTGTCCGAGTTTTTCCGTCTGGTCGCTGTCACTACCCGGCGGACCGAGGAGGCTGCCCGTCACTTTCGCGAGCCCGAAGTCAAGCACCTTGACCAACCCGCGTTCAGTAATCATCAGGTTCGAGCTCTTGATATCACGGTGCACGATGCCGACCGAATGAGCTTCATCAAGCGCATCCGCGACCTGCATGGCGATGTCAATCGCCTGGAAGACGGCGATGGGGCCGCGGCCGATCTTACTCGATAGAGTTTCACCTTCTACAAGCTCCATCACGATGAAGCTCGAGCCCTCGTATTCGCCGAGATCATAGATCGAGGCGGTATAGGGTGAGCGCAGCGCCGACGCGGCGCGCGCTTCGGTGAGGAAACGCTCGTGGCGGTCGGGGTCATATTGATAGGAGGCAGGCAGAAACTTGAGCGCGACGTGGCGGCCTAGCTTGGTGTCTTCCGCACGATAGACCTCGCCCATGCCTCCTGCGCCGAGACGTTCGCCGATCCTGTAGTGAAGCACGTTGGTGCCTGTCATGTTAAACCCCGGTGATCCAGCCTGTGATTAACAGTATGATGCAAATCAGCGAACGCGCAAGGCAGGGAGCAACTTGGAAAGGAAGCATTGAAAATTGAAAAATGAAAACTGAAAAATGAAAATTTGGGCCGCCCGCCAATTTGCAATTTTCAATTCTCATTTTTCAATTTTCAATGTTTTCCCCAGTCTTTCTCACACGTGCACTTCGCCGTACGCCAGCTCGCCGCTCGTCTCTCGATGCTTGAGCATGATGTAAAACATCCAGCCATAGAGGAAAAGAACGAGGATCACCACGAGCCAACCCGGCAGGTAGCCGATCGCCGCGTTCTTGAACAACTCTCCGGTGGAATGAACCATCTCGGCGGCCCCGGTAGCTTGCAGCACGCTAGTCGTCGTCTTGAGCAGCCACGCGAGCAGAAGGATCAAGAAAAGCCAGATGTAGTTGCGGCGCAGGCGTCTGGCCATCGCCTGATTGCTCGTCATCGAGAAGCGCGGCAGCCGCAAGTCTTCGCCGAGTTGACTCATCCAATGGGCCGGGTCCATCAGGTCGCGCGGGGCGAGAATGCGCGCGTAGTAGTTGCGTTCGATCAAGCGAACGCGCGTGCGATAGACGTGGAAGAAACGATAGCGGCGCGACTCGATGAACAGCAGCAAGAAGATGAGCACCATCGCAAACAGCAGAACTCCATGGTGCGACTGCGATGACGACAGCGAGATCGACAGCATCGCGCCGACTCCGGTTATGGCCCAGTTGGTTGTTCGATCGAGCCGGTCGCGCCAGCTCATCATCCGCGACAGCTCGCCTCGATAGTAATGGGAAATCGCGTTGACGAATTCGACGGAGTTCGTTGGGAAGATAGGCGGCCCAGGTTTCGAGGATGAGTCAGGCCTGATGGTTATGTCTTTCTCGGTTATCATAACGGGCCTCGCATGTGAGACGGATTAAAGTTGAGAGGGTCGCTGTGTGATTAATGAGACTGCTACTTCGGATCTTGACGAACTGAGCGCGCCGCGTGCGCCATGGTCACTGCCTCTCGCCGCGAGCTCGAGTTGCATTCTCGGCGAGCACGCGCGCGCGGTCGAGCGATTCGAACGCCTTGCGGAACTGCGCGTCGTCTGACAAGTAGACTTCGTCGCCGGCCTCCGGTCCGTAAGCAGCGGTGATGATCTCGCGCCGCATCTGCGCGCGAATATAGTTCAGGTTGGCGCTGAGGCGTTCTTCTGAAACGTTGAACTGCGGTTTGTTCGATATGTACTGGCGGAACGCGGCTAACAGCACGTCGGTTACCGGATAGCGATTGATGTCTTCGGGCGAAACCTTAATCTTGTACTGGCACTCGGCGATTCGATACTCTCGCAAGCCCCCCATCTGGCCGGCCACCAACTGCCTCACGAAGTCGAATATCCCGTAGAACAAGCGGGTGGATACCGGCGGAGCTTTGACTTCCACGTCGGGCGTGATGCCGCCTCCACCGTAAACCGTGCGGCCCAGGTCGGTGCGCAACCCATCTCCGTGCTGCGGGTTTTCCGGCGCGCTCCGATCGCCGCTGCGATTCAAGTAATAGTCATAGAAGGAAACGTTCGAATAGTTGCGCTGAATCGATCTGCCGGTAGGCGTGTAGTACTTCGCGGTCGTAAGCACCAGCCCGGTTCCTCCCCACAAGTGAAAGACCCCTTGCACAAGCCCCTTACCGAACGTGTTCTCTCCCACTATCAACGCGCGGTCGTGGTCTTGCACCGCGCCGGCTACGATTTCGGAAGCGGAAGCCGTCGAGCGATCCACCAGCACGACCATCGGCATCGTCTCGGGCACGTTGTTGTCGGGGACCTCGTAGGTGTGAGCCGAACTCTGCTCGTCACGTCCTCGCACCTCGACGATCTTTTCGGCGGGCGCAAGGAACTTCTTCGAGACTTTGATCGCCTCATCCAGAAGTCCGCCCGGATTGTTGCGTAGATCCAGAATTAGCTGGCGCATGCCCTCTTTCTTGAGTTGCGCCAGCGCTTCGGTCAGCTCCTCGTCGGTCTTGCTTGAAAAGCCGCCGGTCAACGCGATGTAGCCTGTGCCTCCTTGCCCTGCCATGAAAGCATTGCGCACGGAAGGCAGCTTCACTTCATCGCGTCGCACGTTGACGGTTATTGGGTTCGGTATGCCTGCGCGCTCGACGGTGATTTCGACCGGCTCGCCCTTTTCGCCGCGCACGCGATGCATGATTTGCTGGGTGGTCCACTCGTCAACGTTTTGTTTGTCGAGAGCGACGATCGCATCGCCATAGCGAAGCCCGGCGCGATGGCCGGGCGCACCCGGAGTTGCGGAGAGAATGTAGACATGGTCATAGCGTTTGGCGATCGTAACACCGATGCCGTAGATGCGGCTGCTCTGTTCGGTTTGCACATCGTCAAACTCAGCTTTGGTGAAGAACGCGGAGTGAGGATCGAGTTGATGAAGCATCCCCTGTATCGAGTTCTTGCCTAGACTCTCGAGGTCAACCTTGCCGGCATAGCTCTCTTGTATCTCGGAGAGCGCCTCCTTGAAGTCGTCCGCCAGTTGATCGGTCAAGTCCGTCTCGGCATCGGTTACGTGCGGGGGGCGCGCCGATACATAATATCCGCCGGCCAGCGTTGACAATGCGATCACCGCGATCGCCAGCAGCGGCAGCGCCCTATTCTTCATACTTCAAGAGCTCCTTGGTTTCAGAATAGTACAAAAGACAGAAAGCGTCAAAAGTGCGGTCCGGCGGCGTGGGGTTCGATGCGGCGTTTGTTCGCTCTTTCATTAACCCTCTTCTGGTCGTCAAACCGTAGCCATCCCTATTCGACAGTGGTAAGCTATGCCCGATTGTTACTCACCTATGAGTTACCCCCAATATGGAAGCTTACGCCAAAAGGAGGCCTTGATGCTGGCAAAGAGACTCTCATCCGCGCGAAGGAAGCCCGCTGCTTTGCCGAATTTCTCTTTGGTATCAACAAACAGGTTCGCTCGGAGCGCGCGCTTGCAGATTGTTTTCACGCTCATTCTCATTGTGTTGGGCGGCCTTTGGACGACCGAAGCGCGAGCCGCGGAAACTACGATTGTTGCCGCCGGGTCTACGTGGAAATACCTGGACAACGGTTCCAATCAGGGGACGGCCTGGCGCGCGCCTTCTTTTGACAGTAATAGCTGGGCTTCCGGCCCCGCGCAGTTGGGGTATGGCGACGGCGGTGAAGCGACCCTGGTGAGTTATGGACCCGACATCAACAACAAGTTCATCACGACATACTTCAGACATTCGTTCAATGTCGCCGATGCCTCTATCTTCACGAGCCTCACCCTGCGGGTCTTGAGAGACGATGGGGCAGTTGTCTATCTCAACGGCACGGAAGTGTGGCGGACCAACATGCCTTCGGGGACCGTCAGTCATACAACGCCGGCAACTTTGGCGATTGGCGGCGCGGATGAGTCTACATTCTTTCAAACAACAATAAGTCCAAGCCTTCTGGCAAGCGGCACCAACGTACTAGCAGTTGAGATTCATCAAGCCAATGTCACCAGTTCGGACATCAGTTTTGATCTTCAGCTCACCGGCTCCGACGTCCCGGCAACTCCAGTTGTAACGCGAGGACCTTACCTGCAAACAGGCACGCCGGCGAGCGTGATTGTGAAATGGAGGACTGATCTTGCAACGGACAGCCGCGTTCGATACGGCACTTCTCAGGGCAATCTGAACTTAAATGCAGACAACCCGGCGCTGACTACAGAGCACGAGGTCACAGTAACGGGACTTTCCGCGGATACGACTTACTACTATTCTGTCGGCACGGCCACAGGGACGCTTGCTGGAGGCGACGTTAATCATTTCTTCGCGAGCTCGCCAGCCACGGGAGCGCAGAAACCCACGCACATATGGGTGCTCGGTGATTCAGGCACGGCAAACGCCAACGCTCAGGCGGTGCGAGATGCTTACTTGAATTTCACCGGCGCGACTCGCACAAACCTTTGGCTGATGCTGGGCGATAATGCTTATGACAACGGCACCGATAGCGAGTATCAGGCTGCCGTCTTCAATATGTATCCGACGGTGCTCAGGAATTCCGTGCTCTGGCCGACAATCGGCAATCATGACACGGCGCAGTCAACCAACCCGCCTACCGGTCTGCCTTACCACCAGATTTTCACTCTGCCAACTAACGCAGAAGCGGGAGGGTTGGCATCCGGAACCGAAGACTATTACTCTTTTGACTATGGCAACATTCATTTCATTTGCCTGGACTCGATGACGTCTGATCGCGCTCCCGCCGGACCGATGATGACCTGGCTTCAAAGCGATCTGGCCTCTACATTGCAACCTTGGATCATAGCCTTTTGGCATCATCCCCCTTACACCAAAGGCTCGCACAATTCGGACACCGAGAACCAGCTCATCGAGATGCGTCAGAATGCCTTGCCCGTTCTTGAAGCAGGCGGCGTCGATCTCGTGCTCACAGGGCACAGCCATTCTTATGAGCGCTCTTTTCTGATCGACGGCCACTATGGGTTGTCGAGCACATTCAACAACTCGATGAAGAAGAACGGCGGGGATGGCCGCGCGGACGGGAATGGCGCTTATACGAAGGCGTCGGCGCTCCCTGCCCCGCATGACGGAGCTGTGTACGCAGTCGCGGGAAGCTCGGGCCAGGCCAGTGGCGGATTGCTGAACCATCCCGCAATGTTCATATCGCTCAACTCGCTTGGCTCGATGGTTCTCGACGTGGACGGCAACCGGCTCGACGCAAAGTTCCTCAATAGCACAGGTGTGGTGGCCGATCACTTCACCGTCATAAAAGGAACCACGCCAGTCACTCCTCCCGCGGCGCCGACAGGTCTGACAGCAGCGGCAGTATCAAGCAGCCAGATTAATCTGGCCTGGACAGACGGTTCAACAAACGAAGACGGATTCAAGATCGAACAGTCAACCGACAACATCACCTTTGCGCAGATTGCCACAGCGGGTCCGAATGCTACTGCTCACTCGGTGACGGGACTCGTTCCTGCTACCATCTATTATTTCCGTGTTCGAGCGTTCAATACGGCAGGCGACTCGGCATACTCAAACACGGCGAGCGCAACGACTCTACAGGCCCCGCCCGCCGCGCCAACGGCTCTTGCAGCGACCGCAGTCTCAGTGAGCCAGATAAATCTAGTCTGGTCGGACGGTTCAAACAACGAGGATGGATTCAAGATCGAGCGATGCTCTGGGGTGAACTGCACCAACTTCACTCAGATTGCTCAGGTCGGCTCCAACGTGACCTCTTTCCCGAACACGGGGCTGTCGAGGAACACGACTTATCGCTATCGCGTTCGTGCATTCAACGCCGCAGGCAATTCCGCTTATTCAAACACTGCAAGCGCAAAGACGCCGAAGCGTTAGGTGACCCAGAAAGTGAATAGGCTGAATTCCTTCATCCGGCCCGCCGCCGTTGTGGCGTGGCTTGTGGCCTCGGTGGTCTTGCCCATCGCTGCCCACGAAGGCGTGCACGAGCAAATCGCCGTAGCGACCAGTCAGATCAAGCGCGAGCCTAAGAATGCGTCGTTGTATCTGAAGCGGGGCGAGCTTTACCGTCTTCACCGTGAGTGGAATGCAGCGCTTGCCGATTATCGCCTCGCACAGCAATTGAACCCTCACCTTGAAGAGGTGAACTTTGCGCGGGCGCGAATGTATTACGATGCAGGTAAGCCTGAGAAAGCTATTGGTCAGTTGGATCGCTTTTTGGCTGTGCGCCCAGTTCACGTCGATGCGCTTGTCACGCGAGCGCGCGTGCTGGTAAAGCTCGGCCAGCGCGTTGCGGCCGCCAAAGATTACTCGGTCGCAATCGCGCAACTGGCTAAGCCTAAACCCGAATATTACATCGAGCGTGCTCAGGCGTTGCGTGACGAAGGCAGCAAGCATCACGACGAAGCGTTAAGCGGGATTGACGAAGGAATAAAGAAGCTGGGTCCCATTGTCACTCTGCAGCTTTTTGCGATAGAACTGGAACTTGCCGGCAAGCGCCACGACGCGGCTCTGTCGCGTCTCGAGCAAATTGCCGCACAATCGCCGCGCAAGGAGCTGTGGCTCGCGCGACGCGGCGAGATAATGCTTGCGGCCGGGCGCCTAAACGACGCTCGCCAGGCTTTTGCGAAAGCGCTCACTGCAATCGAATCGCTTCCGCCGCGTCATCGCATGACGAAAGCAACACTCGAATTGGAAACCCGAGTGCGCGCTGCAATAGGCGCGCAATAGAGTTCTCCTGGAATCAGCAAGACGCTATGACAGAGACAGCAGATGTAGTAATCATCGGTGGAGGTATTGTTGGGTCCAGCGTGGCTTATCACCTGGCCGAGGCGGGCTGCACGGATGTCTTGATCATCGAGCGTGAAGACCGACAGGGAATGGGTTCCACCGCAAAGAGCATGGGCGGCGTGCGTGCTCAATTTGCCACACCGATCAATATCAGGATGTCGGTCTACTCGATAGACCTCTTTTCGAAGTTTGAAGAAGTGACAGGTCACACGGCGGGCTATAAGCCTCACGGCTATATGTTCGTTGCAACCAGCGAGCGACACCTCGATTACTTAAGAGCCAACCTACTCCAGCAGAGGGCTTGCGGGCTCAGCAATGTCGAAATGGTTTCGCAGGAAGATATCGTGCGAACCGTCCCCCAACTGATCGCGGACGACGTGGTTGGAGGGAGCTTCTGCCCGACTGATGGCTTCGTTGACCCTTACAGCGTGATGACCGGATTCGCGAAGCGCGCTCGCGAGCGCGGCGTTAAGATCCGGCTGGAAACCGAAGTGACCGGCATTGACGTGCGGCAAGCACGCGTTGCGGGAGTTCAGACTTCTCGCGGATATGTTTCAACGCGCTCGGTGGTCAACGCCACTGGGCCGTGGGCGGCCGGCGTCGCGCGGCTTGCCGGCGTGGACATACCTGTGGAGCCGCTGCGGCGTCAGATCGTCAAGACAGAATCTTTCCCTCAGCTCTCTTCGCGGCTTCCAATGGTGATCGATATGTCGAGCGGCTTTCACTTTCGGCCTGAAGGATCGAGCTTCCTTCTGGCCTGGCCCGACCCTGAACAAACCTACGGGTTTAGAACAGATTTCGACTATGGATTCATCGAAAAGATTCTGACCCACGCGGTGAACCGCGTGCCGGTGTTTGCCGATGTCGAGGTGAATCCTCGCCGCTGCTGGGCCGGAATGTATGAGGTGACGCCGGATCATCACGCGATCATCGGGCGCGCTCCGGGAGTAGAAGGAATGTTCTTGGCGAACGGCTTCAGCGGTCACGGCGTAATGCACTCTCCGGCAACCGGCAAGATAGTTTCTGAGTTGATGCTGAACGGAACGTCGAGTTTTGCCGATGCGTCGAGGCTGGGGGCCGAGAGGTTCGCCGAAGGGAATCTGTTTGAAGAGACGGCTGTGCTGTGAAGAGTTCAGTTTTCAGTTTTCAGGGTTCAGGGTTCAGAGTTCAGGGTTCAGAGTTCAGCCTTCAGGCTGCCAAGCTAAAGCTTGAACTCTAAACAACGCAAAGGAGGTTCCATATGAAAATGCTAGTCTTATCAGTCTTGATGATAGTGGCTCTGGGAGCCGGTTCTGTGTTTGCGGTTCAAAACGACAACTCACCGAAGAAGACCAGGTCTGCCGCGAAGGCGAAACCAACGAGCGGCGGCAGCAGCGCTACTGCGGGCGGCGCGGCCTCAGGGGGCGCGGCCAGCGGAGCGACGAAGAAGTCTTCGGGGAAGAAGCATCATCGCCGCAAACACCGCCGACATAGCAAAAAGTCGTAACGTTGGCGAAGCAAGAGTCTCCATTTCATTTCGGGCCGGTGAACGTGGAACCGGCCCTCATAACAGCATGGAGTTCAGGCTTTAGCCTGGTTCGTACGTTGATCAAGCAGGGGTACTACCAGGCTAAAGCCTGAACTCCATGCCTTTTGATGTGACACCGACCCTTACGAAGAGTCTCGTCGGGCTTTCCGGTATAATCGCGTTGCCGCGGCAGCGGCGAGACGTCGCTCCAAAGCGCAAGCTGGCGGCGGGAACATCGATATGACAGCTCGATTCTGCAACTCGCTTCGCAATATTCCGCGCGCCATCGAACTATTCGACTCGGTGACGCCGGTAAGTTATCAGTCACGGCCGTGCAAGACCGGCGTGTCCCAGTTCTTGTCGAGCGCGGCAAGGCGCCTGCTTCTCATTGCGGTCTTCGCCGCGTCAATAGTTACCTCGCGGATTGCGCTCGCTCAACAGACCGGGCCCCCGACCAGTCCGGCCAGGCCGCCCGCGAAGATCCCGGCTGAAAGCTCAGCGCCCAGATCCGGCACGATACCAGAGGCGTGGCCTGCAGGCGTTCCAATCGAGCGCGTGTCTGACGTCGGCCGCCACAAAGCAGTGATCTTCAGCCCCGACTTTGCGGAGCCCGGCAATCGCGAGGTCTATGAGAGGCTCGGGTTTCTTTACATCGAGGACGCGAGCTGGCGAAAAGCACTAAATGAGATCATCGCCCGGAACTATTGGCATCCTGAAGATCGCATCGAGACAATCATCCTCGAGACTCACGGCACAAACGGACATGGCTTAAAGCTGCAGGCCGGACCTTCGCCCAGAGCGGGACGCTCGTACATTTCGATCGCAGCTTTGCAAGAAAAACTTGAAGGCCTTGGGGTGCGCCTTTGCGTAATCGGGGCTTGCAACGCCGGGAGGCTTTTTCGCCCCGAGATATACAAGACGCTTAACCCGCGGCCGCAGGATCGGCTGTTCTTGCCTGCGACGCTCGGGATAATAAATGCCTCGAAAGACTATAGTCCGGCAAAAAGCAAGATGATAGTCGTCCGCCGCGCGGAGAGTGAGATTGAAACGACCAGCGGCGGTGACACGTCGGAGCTTTCATCGCTGACGCGTGTGATGCTGGGGCTCGAGCGCCCTGGGGCGCCGGTCCGAGTGGCGCGCCCTCTGCATTTTGCGGTTTCGAATCTGCTCATCCAGATGCTGATTCACGATCCGAGACTCAAGCTAACGGCGAGCGGTTACACCAATGAGAAATCAAGGAACGACCTGAGCGAGGATGAGAGCGACGTTTTGTTTCAGCGCCTCCTCTCCTATATCGACAGCGTCGCCACCCGCGAATATCAGATTTCTCATGGCGGACGGCTACCTGCGGCGTCCGGCGCGGCGTCACCAATCGCGATGGAGTCCTCCGGCCGCGATCCGCGCCGGCCTCAGACCACATCGACCCGAGCAAAGAGGCGGTCAGTGCGCAGGGTGATAGATTGAAACGGTGTGATTTGTCTGCTAGCACACCCTCGGGAAATCGCTCTCTTGACTTCAAACCTTAGAAGCCATAACCTCTTCTGACGTGCCCATCCAGTTCCGTGGATGCTAATTCGGGAGGTTACTTCTAATGCGAAACATGAAAAAGCTCACTTTTCTAGTTGTCCTAGTTCTGACGATCAGGGTCGAATTGGTATTCCCTCAAGCTTCCATCTCGACATCGGAGTTGCGGGGACAAGTCACCGACCAGAACGGCGCCGCAGTTGCCGGCGCCACCATAACCGTCACCGACCAGACCAGAGGCACCACTCGGACAGCAACGACTGACGAGAATGGGCTTTATGTCTTTCTGTCGTTGCCACCGGGCGCATACAACATGAAAGTCGAGGCGGCCGGCTTTGCTGCCAAGACAATCAGCGACGTTCAACTTGCGGTGGGGCAGACCGGCAATGTGCCTGTCGCGCTGGGCGTGGGCGGTGTTCAAGCTGAAGTCAACATTGCAGCCGGCGCTCAGGTGGTTGAAGTAGAGCGCACCCAGCAGTCAACCGTCATCAATCAAGTTCAGATAGATAACCTGCCGATCAACAGGCGCAACTATTTGGATTTTGCTTTGCTGACACCGGGCGTCACCGATTCGGACAACATCAACGACTCGAGCGATTTTCGCGTGGCTCAGACGCCGCAATCCGGACTATCGTTCGGGGGCAACAACGGGCGCGGCAATTCCATCATGGTGGATGGCGCGTCAACAGACACCGGCTCGGGCGCGGCCCGCGAGGTGATAGGCCAGGAAGGCGTGCAGGAGTTTCAAGTCAATCGCAACTCCTACAGCGCCGAATATGGGGGCGCATTCGGCGGCGTCGTCAACATTCTTTCAAAGACCGGCCAGAACAACTGGCACGGCAGTGTGTTCGGATACTTCCGCGACGACACCTTCGATGCCCGCAATTTCTTTGACCAGAATCCGGCAGGCATATCGCCGTTCAACCGGCAACAAATTGGCGGTAGCCTGGGGGGACCAATAACCAGGGACAAGACGTTCTTCTTCATGGCATTCGAAGGATTGCGCCAGAAGCAGACCGCTTTTGTGAATCTGCTTAACGACCCCAGCATTTTCAATCTGACCGCGGGGCAGACGGCGCTGTTCAATTTCCTCGATGCGGGTCCTGCTGCCTTGAGGCCGTTGTCAGCGGGGATCCGCGCTGCCATTTCGACCCAGCCGCGCACCAGTGATCTATTCCAGAAAGCGAGCGGGCAATTTCCGTTCGACGCATTCGATGTGGTCGGCACGTTTCGTCTGGACCATAGTTTCAGCGCTAACGACAGCGGATACGCGCGGTTCAGCGTGGCCGATTCTCATTTTGAGAACCAGGCCGCGGGAGCGCTGACTGCGGTCTCGCGCGGTCGCACGATAGACACTTTCACCGGTGGCATACTGCTATCGGAAACCCACTTCTTCAACCCGACTACGATCAATGAAGTGAAGGCGCAGTACAGCTACCTGAACAATGATGTCATTCCGAACGACGGGATCGGCCCGGAATTCAACATCGATGGATTTGGTAACTTCGGGCGTGACATCTTCCTGCCGTCTATTGCGATTGAGCGCCGCTACGAGATTAGCGACAACGTCTCGCTGGCTCGCGGCGCTCACACGTTCAAGTTCGGCGGGCAGTACATTGCCGCGGATTACTCAACGAACTCTCAGACATTCTTCGGCGGGCGGTTCAACTTTACCCCGCAGTTGCCGCTCATCGCGCTCGTTCCGACAGCGGTCAGGGCATCGTTGATCGGGTTCTTGACTGGGGCAGGCCGCGCCGATCTGATAGCCGTCACCAATACGCCGATCACTTCCGTGCAAGCCTTCAACGCTAACGCTCCAACCGTGTACCAGCAGGGATTCGGCGAATCGGGCTTTGACTCGGGGAGTCATCGCTCTTCCTTCTATGGACAAGACACGTGGAAGGTACGCCCGAATTTTACGTTCAGCTTTGGCCTTCGCTACTACCTTGAAAAGAACGTTAAGCCGCTCCCCTTGGACAAGAACAACATCCAGCCGCGCCTGGGCTTTTCGTGGGACCCGTGGAATGACGGCAAGACTGCCATACGAGGCGGCTATGGGATTTACGTTGGACAGATTGATAATCAGATTGTGAACGTGGTGAACGAGCTGAGCGGTTCAGGCGATCCGAGCAATATCAACATCGTTCTCGCGACTGCCACATCGAATGCGTTGGGTCTGCCGACTTCGATTGCGATTTACCAGACGTTGCTGGCGCAAGGCGTCATCGGGGCGCGCACAATCACTGCCGCTGATCTTGTGCAGTTCGGCGTTGTGCCGGGACCGGGCAAGCCGCTTGAAGTGCGATTCCGGATCGGCCCGAATTACGAGAACCCAACCACCCAGCAAGCGAGTCTCGCCATTCAGCGCGATCTGGGTGCGGGCTACGGCGTTGAAGTCAGCTATCTGTTCAGTCGCGGCGCGCACCTCACTCGTAACCACGACATAAACGGGTTCAAGCAGAGTGGGCCGGTAAGCCCCCTCTCGGGCACGGCGACTTTCGTTCGCTTCCCAGGAGCGGGTCAAACAACCGATTTCTTCAATCCACTCAGACTCCAGGACAACAACTACGAGTCAACTGCGAACTCGTTCTATCACGCGGGGACGGTCCAATTGGCGAAGCGGTTCTCGCACAACTATGCGATCAACACAAACTACACCTTCTCGAAGACGATTGATGAAGTCACAGACTTTAACAGCGACTTCTCGGCGCAGAGCATGATCGATCTGCGCGCGGACCGCGCCCTGTCGGCATTCGACCAACGACACCGCTTCGTTTTCAGTGGGGTTTTCAGCAGCCCGCTCAAAGGAAGCTCAGCAATCCAACGAGTCTTCGGTGATTGGGTCCTATCGCCCATCTTCATAGCCGGCAGCGGGCGGCCGTTCAACGTCCTGCTCGGTGTAGATGCCAACGGCGACGGAGTTTCGACCCGAGATCGTCCCTGCGTGCGCGAGTCGGCTACCGCAGCTTGTAATCCTGGCTCAAACGTTGGCCGCAACACCGGGCGAGGCGAATCCTTCTATCAGGTTGATATGCGATTGGCTCGGCGTTTCAGTTTTGCCGAAGGCAAATACCTCGAGTTGACCTTTGAAGCGTTCAATCTGTTCAACCATACCAACTTCATCGGGATCAACAACTTCCTCAGCGCCCGTGACCCCAGCAAGGACGCAATCCCGGTGCCCACACCCACCGCGCAGCTCACCGTAGGCAGGCCGAGGGGCATTGAGGGCCGCGCTCCGACCCAGGTGTTCGGCTTTACGGCAGCGGCCCCTGCGCGCCAACTTCAGTTCGGTGCGCGGTTCAACTTCTAACCAGGTAGCTACAGGCTGGTTCATTTGAGGCCGACCTCGGAAGGGGCCGGCCTCAGCTTTTGCCGACTCGATTGCGTGATCTCTCAAGCGTGTCACACTTTCACGCATACCCACCTCGACACAGTTGCGGGATCGCCCTCCTAACGAAGGGCGAACGCCCAACAGAAGTTGAGGGGATTTCCGGAGTTTCACACAATCTTTGACGAGGTGAGTATGCGCGAAAAAAATCTGACGCGCCCCATCTCTCGACTTGCGTTGGAGTTCAGTGTCCGACAAACTTCCGATTGTCGTTCGCTGCATCGGAACAGACACAACAAACTGAAGTTTTTCGGACACCGCCAAAGAGAGGAGAACCGTTATGCCAAAGTTTGTAATCGAGCGCGAAATCACAGGCGCCGGCGCCTTGTCGCCACAGGAACTGCAAGCGATCTCGCAAACCTCCTGCGGGGTGCTGCAGAAGATGGGCGCAGATATTCAGTGGCTCCATAGCTATGTGACAGGCGACAAGATCTACTGCGTTTACATCGCCCCCAACGAAGAAATGATACGGGCGCACGCGCAGCAGGGCGGGTTTCCCGCGAACCGCATCTCGGAGATAAAGTCGATTATCGATCCAACCACCGCCGAAGCGTGACGAAATCAGCAACATTTCAAGAGACAGGTCGGACGCTGAGACCGCAGATACCGTGAGTGCCTTGAACCGTTTTTCTTTTCGGCGTCACCGCGTTGCTCCGGTGACCCGGATAGCCGGCGGCCTCTTTTAGAGCACGCTCCGTGTTTGCTCGCGCCTGCTTTTGTCACTTAGACTCTCCTCTCTGATCAATTCATTCGAGGACATTCATGGCAGAACAACGAAGGCAATCGTGGCAGGCGCCGGGATATCTCGAGACGAGAGCGGGCCACCTGACGGTTGACGGCGCCGATGCCGTGCTCCTGGCCCAGCAGCACGGCACTCCGCTATACGTGTTCTCGGAAAAGCGTATCGCCGGGAACGTTCGTAACCTCCGAGCCG
>JBBPIG010000036.1:0-41197 GCA_038040445.1 Acidobacteriota bacterium
AAGGCGCACTAACATTACCCTTCACATCCGTAGGAACGGGCACGACCTTCGAGCCAGAGACCGGCGACAGGCCCGATACCAGAAACGCCATCAAAGCGATAGCACACAGAATTAGAGTAATGTAGTTGCGGGTGGCAAAAGTACGGAGCAGTTTCATTTTTTATTCTCCTAAACGATGCCCGTGAGATGGGCAGAATTCAATTCGAAAAGTTCGTAGCCTGCTGCGGCTCTAACAACCAACTAGGACACCAGGGCCGAACTCGCTTTCTGAGGAGTTCAATACAACCTGAGAATTTCACTCTGAAACCGCGGAGCCTACATTCCAAGCAATCAGTGAGGTCTCGTTGTAACAAAGGTCCCGCGCGGGAGCCGCCATTCTATGACGGGCGTAACCCGAGAGTCAATAGGACGCGGGCCCCAAAACGTGAGATTTTTTACTTGGCAAGCGTTTTTGAACCACCCGGCTACCCCGGCGAATTCTTCTTCGCGCGCCGCCTTTGTCATTCCGCGGAGACAGGCACGGCCCGCGGCAGTAGAGCTCGAGGAGTTGGACAGAAAGTTTAAGCAATTACTCACTGCTAGAAAGGCCGGTGAAAGAACCGATGAGATATTCACAATACAGCCGGTCAGTAAATTCAATTCACTGATTTGGAAATAGACCTCCACCGGAATGAACCGGTGGAGACCGAAGCATCTGGAAGCACGCAAGGGTTTAATCCCGTGGCGCGCAGACATCTCAAACCTCGCTCCAAGCGAATTCCGAGTTCATCCTCGTGGCGGGAAAACGCCTTGCAACGCGATGCAGAAGTAAAACGTGAGATACGGCATCATATTGTCGTGCGGCTGATCGCCGCCGGCCGGAGTCAGCGCGACGGGGTTCATGCTAACAAGATTGGCATTGGTAGTGGTTTGGTACAATGTCCCGCCTACGGACTTTGCCAACGCCACATTAAGAGTCAACGAACCCTGTACACCATCTTCCGTTGATGCCTGCAGCGTGTGACTGTGAGCAGGTATCTCGGATTCGAGCAGGGTGACGGTCGGCGACCCCCCCGTTTCACCGAGGTCGTGCAGCGACAGCCCAGGCCCCTGACCCGGATGCATAGGCGCGCGACCCTGCAAATCGGGCAGCGCGAAGTTCGACTTGCCGTCGCCCCCGTAGGTCGTGCCTAGCAGGGAAAATAGGGCGGTGTTTTGCGAAAGCGGCATCAATTGACCGTCACACCATGCCCAGCCTTTCGGGGCGAAGTTAAAAGGAAAGATTCTGATTTCAGCGACAAAAGGATCTGCCATGTTTAGTCTCCTCAAGCTCAGCAAAGCAAAAAACCAAAAATCCCGCAACATCAGCCTTGCGCAAGAATAACTTCCCAAACAGATTTCAAGTTGGGCTTGGGAAAATCCCGAAGAGCGAAATGATGAAGTCAACGCACAAGTACGGCTGAAAATTGGTATGAGGCTGGCTTCCTCCCACCGGCGATATGGCTGATGCCGCCATGGGCGAAAGGGCCGTCTCCGGCGCGTAAGGTGTTATCACTGTCGAGTTGCCCAGAAGGTTGCCTGCCGGGGCAGCCTGTGCCCCGTTGGTCGCGGAACCCAGCAATGGATGGCTGTGCGAAGGTATTTGATTGACCGTAAGGGTAACCTCCTCGGCCCCGCCGGTCTCAGCCAGGATGAAGCCGTTACCTTGATGCAACGGCAAACGACCGCGCAGGTCCGGCAACGCAAACGTGCTCTGTCCATCGCCCCCGTAGGTCGTGCCGATCAGTTGAAACAGCGTCTCATTCTCGGAGATAGGAAGCAACTGCCCTTCGCAAAACATCCAGCCTGCGGGGGCGAAGTTGCCCGCGAACATTCGGATTTCTCCAACATACGGTTGTGCCATATTGATCTCCTTAGTTAGGTGACGGGAAGATGCCTTGCAACGCGATGCAGAAGCTTAGCGTCAAGTAGGGCTGCATGTTAAGGTGCGCCTGGCTGCCACCGACATTAGTTACAGAAGTCGGGTACAGGGGCGTTAGGTTGCTTGTGGAATTCGTATATGCGTTGCCTGGCTCCTGGGCCAGGATATTGCCTGCCGCCGCGGATCTTGGAGCAACTGAATTCCCTACAGAACTCGACCCATTCAGTACATGCGTGTGTTGTGGTAACTGAGCGATTGAAAGCGTGACCGCTTGTTCGCCACCGCGCCCACCAAGCGTGTTGCCGTCGCCCACGTGAACCGGTACGCGACCTCGGAGGTCGGGTAGCGCGAAATTCACTCGCCCGTCGCCGCCGAAGGTCGTCCCCAACAGCGAAAACAGCGCCTGATTCTGATTGATGGGCAGAAGTTGCCCATTGCAAAGCGCCCAGCCTTTTGGCGCAAATACAAAGCTCATGATTCTGATTTCAGACAGAAACGGTTCAGCCATTTTTCCCTCCTAGGCTCTTATTGCCAGTAATCGACTCCTAGTGATCAATAGATAAAGAAACAACTGGGACATGCCCGATGTTCGCGCCTTGATGAAACAACCTGTACCGCTTTGCTCGACTTCCTAAGGTTTTCCTTCCAACCCAAGAGCTGTTAATACTCCACTCAATGGGCGGGGATTGTATCACAAGTCCCCATCATGTCAATGCCCATTCTGGGTTAGTTTGTATTGAGCGCATAAACCTCACACCTTAGACTCGTAGCACGATGCTTTCACGGCATTGGCCCCCTCACGCATGCCTCCACCGATCTGGCAAACCAACAACTGGAGAGAAAAATGATCCTTTCACGACGCAGTTTTTTGCAGGCAGGGGGTAAGTTTGGTCTAGCCGGCTTCCTGGCCGGAGCAATCGGCCGAGGCGCGTACGGGCAGGAGAAGTCCTTACAAATGTTGGGCACGGGGATCGGCAATCCGGTCCCAAAGGAAATCCTCGGTGACCCCTCCACTACATCACCCGCGCGATGTTCACAGAAACCCTCAAGAGCAAGTTCACCTTTCGCCTTGGAGAGGTGGCACTGACTGATTTGACCCTGATCGAAGTGATTGACCTCAATCCGCCTTTCGCCAAGAGCGACGGGACAAGCACCAGGGACTGCTTTTCGTTAGTATTCAAGGGCCCACGCAATCTGCCGCTCGGACAGAACACATACACGGTCGAGCACGGGAAGCTGGGAAAATTCGAACTATTCGTAGTGCCGGGGGATACCAACGGCCGGCCGGGGATTCGATACGGGGCAATCATCAATCGCATCTATCCCTGAGCATCAGCACGCTGACAGCAGAAGGCAGTAGGCAGAAGGCGGAAGGCAGAACCAATAGGCTTCTGCCCGCTGCCTTTTGCCTTCTGCCTTTTGCCTTATGGGCGCCATTCCAGAAGGTAGCTATAGCCTTGCTCGCCTGATTTCACGAAGCCCAATCGCTCGAACAGCCCACGCGACCGATTGTAGCTCTCAACATAGACACTGAGGGGCTTGCCCAGCGCGGCCGCTTCAGCCATCAGTTCTCTGACGATGGGCGTTCCTATTCCGGCGCTTCGATGTCGTGGAAGAACGGTTATGTCAAGGATCCTTATCTCTTCTTCGTTGTTTGATACATACAGCCGGCCCACCGGCTCGCCGTCAACGAGAATGATCAGGTGCTCGCCTTCAGGATAATACTGGCGATAGTGAGCTGACTGAGCGGTGAATTGCATCGTGAGGAAAGCATCTCGCTGCGCCTCGCCCCATTCAGTCAATGCCAGTTCTTCCAGTCGCGTGCTCCCATAAACCCTGACCAGAAAAGCCTCATCGTCCGGGCCTCCTTTTCTAAAGGTCGCCACCCGCAACTGGTCGAGCGAGATTTGTTTGGACCCTATTTCCATTTCTTCAATCGGGCGTTCCGCTGCGTTCCGCTGCGTTCCGCTGCGATTAGACAACACCTTCGGCGAATTATTCGAGGAAACGGTTGAAGATCGCTTCGTAGCTCAAACCATCATTGTTCCGGGCGATCGGAACGAGAAACAGATCGAGCGAGCCCAGTTTATCGTGCTCAAGCCGAAAAATGCCCTGCGCTGCCGGCCCGTTGAGCGGTCCGAGAAAAACCAGCGAGAACTGGCTCTGCATGTTTGACGACCCAACATCGGTGGCGCTGAGCAGCTCGAGATCGGCGGTCTGCGAATCGCCATAGTGAATCAGAAACTTCGTGCCTACATGCCCCGAGAATGTTTCTATCGTGAATACGTCTGTCATCCTCAACCTCCTGATGTAGCTCGCTCGATCTGCCACGCCATCTTGTAGTCCGTCGCCAAGTCGGCAGTTATCGAAAACCCGAGTCGCCTATAGAGCCCGGCAGCCCGATTGACTTTAGCAACGTGGAGGGTCACCGGCTTGTCCTCGGCTCGCGCCTCTTCAATCAGCGCCGAGACCAACGCGCCTCCAATACCGCGCCCGCGTTCGTCGGGCAGAAGCGACACATCGACGAGCCGGATCTCTCGTTCCGAGCGGAACACCAGGATACGGCCGGCACGCCGATCCTTGCAGAGAATAATCTGGTGATCGGCCCCCGGAAACGCGATCTCGTAGTGTCGCCGCTGGGCTGTGAACTGCAATCTCAGGAACATCTCCTGCTGAGACGGATGCCATCCCCAGGCGGCGATCTCCTCGGTTCGCGTGCTGCAATACAATTCATAGAGAAAAGCTTCGTCGTCAGGAACAGCAGGCCGCAGAGTGATTGGCGCGGGCTTTCGATCCTGAGTCATACATCACCGTCGGAGGGACATCATTCTAACCGTCAGGCCGACTCGGCGCAAAGTAAAACCCTTGAAAATCTGTGTTACGGGTTGGGGAGACGGTGGCGCGATTCTCTTAAGGCTTCGCTTCCATCCAGTTGCGGCCCACTCCGACATCAACCACAAGCGGCACCGCCAGAGGAAAGACCGACTCCATCTCGGCTCGAACGACCTCGGTCGCGCGATCGATTTCAATCTCGGGAACTTCAAGCAACAACTCGTCGTGAACCTGAAGGATCATTCGAGCCCCGAGCTTCTCGCGGCGAAGCCGTTCGTATACACGGATCATCGCGACCTTCACCAGATCGGCGGCCGTGCCTTGAATCGGCGCGTTGATGGCTTCGCGTTCCGCCCTCGCGCGCAATGCGTGACTGCGATTGTTGATGTCGGGTATCGGGCGAATTCGGCCGAAGATCGTTCGCACTACCCCACTCTCGCGCACCTGTTTGGGCGTCTCCTCCATGTAGTGTCGAACACCCGTGTAGGTCTGATAGTAGTCTTCAATGACTTTCTTCGCCTGAGCGCGCGTCAAGCCGGTGCGCTGCGCAAGACCGAACGGACCGATGACGTACGGGATGGCGAAGTTGACTATCTTCGCAAGCCTGCGCGCGTCTGACTCTTCCTGTTTCGTGGTTGCGCCGAACACATCGCGGGCAGTGCGAGCATGAATGTCTTCGCCGCGCTTGAAGGCTTCGGTCATAACCGGGTCGCTTGTTACGTGCGCGAACACTCGGAGCTCGATCTGCGAGTAGTCGGCCGACATCAACTGATATCCGGGCGACGCGACGAACGCGGCGCGAATTCGGCGGCCAAGCTCGGACCTGATCGGAATGTTCTGAAGGTTCGGATTGGTCGACGACAATCTTCCGGTGGCCGATACTGCTTGATTCAAGGTCGTATGCACGCGCCCGGAGTGTGCATCGATCAGCTTCGGAAGCGCATCGACGTAGGTATTCTTGAGCTTGGCGATCTCTCGGTAGTCGATGATCTTTTGCGGCAACTCGTACTTGAGAGCCAGCTCTTCCAGCACATCCACCGAGGTCGATATCTTCCCGGTCTTCGTCTTGCGGCCAACTTCAAAGTTGAGCTTCTCGAAAATGTCGCCAAGCTGCGCGGGAGAATTGATATTGAACTCCTGTCCCGCGAGCTTGTAGATCTCTTCCGTCAGCCGCGCGAGTTCCTTCTCCATCTCGCCGCCTGCTTTCTCGAGCGCCGCAAGATCGATGCGCACGCCTATCCGCTCCATGTCGAAGAGAATCTCCACCAGCGGCAGCTCGATCTCGCGATAGACCTTGTCCAGCCCCATCTCTTTAATCTTGTCGCCCAAAACGCTCGTCAGTTGCAGCGTCAGATCCGCGGTCTGAAGCGCGCGCGCGGCGTCCTCGTCCCAGCCTTCGATGGCGGCGGCCATCTCCAGCCCGAGGAATTCGCGCGCGAGGTCCTGCGGCCGGTAGTTGGCTCGATTAGGATCCAGCAGGTAGGCGGCGATTAGAGTGTCGTCTTCAACGCCGTCGATGCGAATCGCCGGAATGAAATCCCGAATCCCGCCGTCGCATTCGTTTGCGAACGCCATCAACGGAGCATCGCTCATTTCTCGCCGGCGGACGCAGCGGTCAAGCAAGGTTAGCGCGCCCTTCCAATCGTGAATCGCTTTCCTAATGAGACCATTCTCGAGCACCTCCTTCAGCTTAAGAAGCGGGTCATGTTTCGCGTCGAACTTGACGTCGAACCTATCAAGGTCGATGTATGAGGCTTTCATTTCCTCGGGCGCGATCGCGACGCCGCACACCGCACCGTTGCGCTCGGCGATCGACAGCCCGAACCGGTCTTTCGTCCAAAGCGATTCAATAAAGCGATCCAGCTCCGCTGGTGTGCTGATGCGTGAGTAGCTTGCCTTTCCCGACTCGCGCACGGCGACGGTCGCCGCGGCTTTCCCATTTTCCGCGGCGTCAGAGAATTCCTTGCTGAGTTGGGCGAACTCGAGCTCGGAGAACAACTGGTAAGCGGCTCGCCGATCGGGGGACTCGTAGATCAATGAATTCAGATCCAGCTCGATCGGCATTTCGCAGGCGATTCTCACAAGCTCTCGCGACTGGCGTATCAAATCGACGTTGTTCTTAAGGCTCTCGCGATAAGTCTTTCGCGAAATCTCATCCGCGTGAGCGATGGCGTTTTCGATGGCGCCGTATTGTTGGATGATTTGCTTCGCGCCTTTTTCGCCGATGCCCGGCGCGCCCGGGATGTTGTCTATCGTATCGCCCCACAAGCCCAGCAGCTCGACTACCTGATGCGGAGGCACGCCCATCTTTTCCTCGACTCCCGCGGCGTCCACCATTTTCATTTCACCGGTCCGCTCGGTGCGTAGAATCTTCACGTGATCGGTGACCAACTGGTTCATGTCCTTATCGTTGGTGACAATGACCACGTCGAGGCCGGCGCGTTCTGCTTGAGCCGCGAGCGTGCCGATGATGTCGTCCGCTTCGTAGCCGGACTCGCGAACGATCGGGACGCGCAATGCTTCGGACAGCCGCGCGATGTATGGAATCTGCAGGGTCAGGTCGTCGGGCATCTTGGTTCGAGTCGCCTTGTAGGATTCATACGCGTCGTGACGAAACGTGCGCTCGGGCGAATCGAAAGCGACGCCGAGGTAGTCAGGTTTCTCGGATGTGATGAGTTTGCGCAGCATCATCGTAAAGCCGTAGACCGCATTCGTCGGAAGGCCGCGCGAATTTGAGAGGCTTGGGAGCGCGTAATAGGCGCGATAGATCTGCGACATCCCGTCTACCAGGAACAGCCGCTTCGTTTGGGACTGGGGCATAAGCGCATCCTACGGCCCGCGATTTTGGGGTGTCAAGAAACCAGCCTGGATGGTAGTGTCCTAACTTCAAATTCTCAGCGCCGTCTCTGCGTGCTCTGCGCCTCTGCGGTGGGTGATTCTCGGCGTTGGGATTCTCCGCAGAAGTTAGCCGGACATTCTCAGAGGAGGAAAACGAATGTTAAAGGAGTTCAAAGAGTTTGGCATGCGCGGCAACGTGTTGGACCTGGCGATCGGCATCATCATCGGCGTCGCGTTTGGAAAAATCATCTCGTCGTTTGTAATCGACGTATTGATGCCGCCGATAGGGTTGTTGCTGGGCAAGGTGGATTTCAGCAATCTGTACATAAACCTGTCGGGTGCCCACTACGATACGCTGGCGGCGGCAAAGGAAGCGGGCGCGGCGACGATCAACTACGGCCTCTTTCTTGGAGCCGTGATTGATTTTTTGATCGTCGCCTTTGTGATCTTCCTCCTGGTTAAGCAGATCAACAGGATGAAACGCAAGCAGGTCGAGGAACCGCCGGCGGCCAGGGAATGCGCATTCTGCCTTTCCAGCATTCCGATCAAGGCCACGCGATGCCCGCACTGCACGTCTGACCTGAAGACAGCCTCGGCATGAATCGACGAGCCGGTTTGCGCGTTGCATTTTAGGTTCAACGGTGTCAGCCTTCTCGTCTGGCAGCGAGTGGACCCAACAACTAGATCGCAGGGAGGGAACATGAGAATAGCAGGACGTTGGAGTAACTACGCACCCTTTGCTCTGGTGGCCGTTTTGCTGGTCGCAGGGCTCGCGCCGGCTTTAGCGTCGCCGTCGCAGAAACGCGCGCCCGCGAAAAAGGCTCCGGCGCCGCCAAAGCAGCCGCAGACGCCTTTCAGCCAGGGTTATCAAAAGGGGTATGACGAAGGCTTCCCGCAGGGCGAGACCGATTGGAGCAATAGTTCGCGGCGCGACTTTCGCCGCTCAGACAGATTTCAGCAACGTGATCCAGGGTCGTCCGAGGAATACGGCAAAGGCTATGAGCTCGGCTTCGAGCTTGGTTACTCAGACGGCTACTACGGCCGGGCTCGCAATGCCGTAGTGCCTCGCAACGGGGAAGTACTCGCCAAGGCGGCGGCGCTTGCCGATCAGCAGCGAATGCGGCGCGAGCGTGCGGATCGTGACCGTGCGGATAATGACCGCGGCCAGCGGGAAACGTCTCGGCCAAGTGAAGACACTCGGCCAAGCGAAATAGATCGGCCAAGCGAAATAGATCGGCGCAGACCCAGCGCTCCACTCAACATTCCCAACGGCACCGAGCTTCGCATAAGACTCAGCACTCCCATAAGCACAAAGACCGGCCGAGTGGGCGACACTTTCACCGCGACTGTTGTTCAACCTTCGACCTATGAGTCGGCTACCGTTCAGGGCCACATAGCGACGCTCAACAAGTCCGGCCGCGTGAGCGGAAAGACTGAGGTCGCGCTGGCGTTTGATACTCTGACGCTTCCCGACGGGCGGCAGACGAGAATCGACGGGGACCTGGTGCGGGTCTATGAATCCGAAAACGTCAAGAAGGTCGACGAAGAAGGCCGCATCGAAACAGGTAGCCGCACACGAGACTCAGAGGTTCGAGGCGGCATCGGCGCTGCGGCCGGCGCGATCATTGGCGGCATCATCGGTGGAGGCAAAGGCGCTGTCATCGGATTGCTCCTTGGCGGAGCCGCGGGCGTCGGGACCGTCTACGTCGAAGGCAACAAAGATTTGATTCTCGATCCGGGCACTGAAATGGTGATTCGCACAGCAGGCCCGAAGGATCGCTGAACTCTCACTCTGAACTTCTCGGAACCGAAGGCGGCGCTGACCATCTCCAGGTCGCGCCGCCTTTCCGCGTTTGGCACAAATGTGCCGCGCCGGGTGGCCGGCAGAGGCCAAACGCACGCTTCTAAAATGGTCGCGCCGTGCTGGACAAATTGGGAGGTGGTTCCGATGCGCGCGTCTACGATTCGTGGTCCAACGGCTGTTATGCATTGCGAAACATCATTAAATAGCAGTCCTCTTGAGTCACACGGACTTGACGTCAGTTCGGCAATCGCGTTCGATGATATCAAAGCGAACGACAAAGTCTTGATAAGGACAAGGAACAGCGAGTACCGATTCTCGGTGATCGATCCGGTGAACCACAAGGGAATGCTGACCGGCGGTCCGCTTGGAGAGGAGCCTCGCGAAGCCTTCCTGATCGAATCGATCGGCAAGGGCGAAAACGGCGCGCTTCGCGATTTCCGTGGACTGCAGACCGGGGCGCGGGCGCTGTTCTATCTTTCATCGGGTCCGAAAGTCGAACGTGTGACCACTTCCAAAATATCCGGCCTCACTCTCGTAAAAGCTGAGGACCGGAGTTCTCTTATTTCCTAGCTCACCACCACCCTTAGCCGAGCTTATCTTGTTCGGCTTCCGCCGTCGTGTTTAGAATACCGTTGCTTTAGTGTCTGGCACGAGTGCGACGCGGGCATTATCGTCTAAGGTTCACTGGTATGAAACAAGACAGGCAGGCCGATCTGGAGTTGCGCGAAGCGAGCCAGCTCCAGCAGGCAATCCTCGACGCCGCCAACTACACGATCATATCGACGTCGCCCGATGGGGTGATCCGCACGTTGAACGCCGCGGCCGAACGCTGGCTGGGTTATTCCGCGGAAGAGGTAGCCGGCAAAACAACGCCGGCCATCTTCCACGAGCCCGAAGAAATTGAGCGGCGGGCGCGAGAACTCTCCGAGGAGCTTGGCGTTGCAATCGAGCCCGGCTTCGAGGTCTTCGTCGCCAAGGCTCGGCTCGGAATTCCTGATGAAAACGAATGGACGTATGTGAGGAAGGACGGCAGCCGCTTTCCGGTGCGGTTGTCGGTGACCGCGCTGCTGGATGCCGAGGGAAAGATCACGGGATTTCTCGGAATCGGTCGCGACATCACGGCGCGCAAACGGGCTGAGCAGGCGTTGCGCGACAGCGAGAAGCGCTATCGCGACCTGGTGGAGAACTCTCTGGGCTTGATCGGCGCTCACGACATGGAAGGCCGCTTTCTGATGAGCAACCCGGCTGTTGCGAGATCACTCGGATACCAGCCGTCGGAGATGGCCGGCAGGCACATGACCGACTTTCTCGCGTCGTCCGTGCGCAGATTTTTCGGCGACTACCTCGACCGCATCCGCCAGAATGGAACCGATAGCGGGCTCCTCAAGATGCTGACCAGAGACGGCGAGGAGCGCATATGGGAGTACCGGAACGTTCGATACGATGAACCGGGAAAACCCTCTTACGTTCTGGCCCATGCTCACGACATAACCGACCGCAAACGGGCAGAGCGCCGCCTGGCCGTGCAGTATGCCGCGTCGCGAATACTGGCCGAGTCGACGACGTTCCGTGAAGCTGCGCCGAAGATACTCCAGGATATCTGCGAGAGCCTTGGTTGGGGAACGGGCGCGCTCTGGATAGTTGATCGAGGCGCAAATGTGCTGCGCTACGTCGAAGGCTGGGAAGCGCCTTCGGTAAACGTCGAAGAGTTCAGATCGATAAGCCGGCAAACCGTCTTTCAACCTGGCGTAGGGCTGCCGGGACGCGTATGGGCGAGCGGCCAACCACATTGGATCGCCGACGTCACCACGGACGACAACTTTCCTCGCTGGCCCATCGCCGCTAAAGAGGGGCTGCACGCGGCGCTCGGTTTCCCAATCGTCCTGAGGGGCGAAGTTCTCGGCGTCATGGAATTCTTCAGCCAGTGGATCCAAAAGCCCGACAAGGATCTGCTCGAGATGATGTCGAGTATCGGCAGCCAGATCGGCCAATTCGCCGAACGCAAGCAAGCCGAGAAGGAACTGAGAGAGAGCGAGGCGCAGCTTCAAGCGATACTGGACAACTCTACCGCGGTCATCTATCTCAAGGACGTGCAAGGCCGCTACGTCTTGATCAATCGGAGATTCGAGACGTTGTTTCACGTCACCAAGCGAGAGGTCGCCGGGAAAACCGACTACGACATCTTCCCGCGCGAGATGGCCGAGGCATTCCGAGCGAATGATCTCGCAGTGCTCGAAGCCGGGGCTCCGCTTGAATCGGAAGAGATAGCCCCGCACGAAGACGGTCCGCACACCTACCTTTCAATCAAAGTCCCGCTGCGAGATTCCGCTGGAGTTCCCTACGCGATCTGCGGCATCTCGACTGACATCACTGAGCGCAAGGGCATGGAAGCCGATGTGGCTAAGGCTCGTGACGTCGCGCTGGAGTCAGCGCGTTTGAAAGCAGAGTTCCTGGCCAATATGAGCCATGAAATCCGCACCCCGATGAATGCTGTCATCGGAATGACCGGACTGCTGCTTGACACGAACCTGACTGCCGGGCAGCGCGAGTACGCTGAAACTGTCCGGTCGAGCGCCGAGGCTTTGCTCACACTCATAAACGACATCCTCGACTTCTCGAAGATCGAGGCGGGAAAACTGACCTTCGAGAAGATGGATTTTGATCTGCGCAACGCGGTCGAAGGCGCGGTTGATCTAGTGGCAGAAGCAGCGCAAGCAAAAGGCGTCGAGCTTTTCTCGCTGGTCTACAGCGACGTGCCGACTCAGCTTCGCGGCGATCCCGGCCGGCTTCGCCAGGTGCTGACAAACCTGCTGAGCAACGCGATCAAGTTCACCGAGCAAGGCGAAGTCATCGTGCGCGCGACCAAAGAGAGCGAAATCGGATCGAGCATCGTTCTGCGCTTTGCCGTCAGCGACAGCGGCATTGGCATCCCTGAAGAAGCGCAGCGAAGAATCTTCGAGGCTTTCTCGCAAGCTGACGGCTCCACCACGCGCAGGTATGGCGGCACCGGTCTGGGGCTTGCAATTTCCAGGCAGCTTGTCGAGATGATGGGCGGGCAGATTGACGTCGAGAGCGCCCCGGGCAAAGGCTCGACATTCTGGTTCACCGCAAGGTTTGAAAGGCAACCCGAAGACAGCGCACGGCCCCAGCCTCCGAGAGCGAATCTGGAAGCAGTGCGAGTGCTGGTGGTCGACGACAACGCGACTAATCGAAAGCTGGTTCATGAACAGATTACTTCGTGGGGAATGCGCAATGGCACTGCGGAAAACGGCGAGCAAGCGCTTGCCGTCTTGCGAGATGAGGCTGCCGCCGGAGACCCTTACTTTATCGCCATCCTGGACATGCAGATGCCCGAGATGGACGGTCTGATGCTGAGCCGGGCGATCAAATCGGATCCCGCCATAGCCGGAACGCGGCTCCTGATGATGACATCGCTGGGACGCCGCGACGATGCAGCGATTCGCGAAGCAGGCGTCGAACTCTGTCTCACCAAACCGGTCAAACAGTCGCATTTGTTCGACTGTCTCGCCACGCTGGTTGGCGATCGCGTTTTCCAAGAGCCGCCTCGTCAGGGACTCCCCGCTCAGATCTCACACGAGGGGCGTGAGCCGCTTCGCATACTTGTCGCCGAAGACAACATCGTCAACCAGAAGGTGGCGCTGCGTCAGCTTCAGCGGCTGGGCTACGCCGCCGACGGCGTAGCGAATGGCCTGGAAGTCCTCGACGCGCTCGAGCGGATTCACTACGACGTCGTGTTGATGGATTGCCAGATGCCTGAGATGGATGGCTATGAGGCCACCAGACAGATACGCCGGCGCGAAGGCGATTTGCGGCATACGACCGTCATTGCGATGACCGCAAACGCGCTGGAAAGCGATCGCCAGAAGTGCCTCGCCGCTGGGATGGACGACTACATCAGCAAGCCCGTCAAACAGGATGTACTCTCGGCAATGCTTGAACGCTGGACTCGCGGTCTGCCGCAACCATCGGGGCCTGAAGAGTCCGACTTAAGCGAATCCGCCAGAGTAATCGACTCGAGAGTGATCGCCGAGCTGCGCGCGATTCCTGCCCCGGCAGACTCTGACTTCTTCGGAAACCTGATTGATCTGTTCATCGAGGAATCGCCGAAGCGTCTGGCGGCAATGCGCGCGGCGCTCGGGCGAGAAAGCGCGACACAACTCGCGCGCGAGGCTCACGCACTGAAGGGAAGCAGCGCGAATCTCGGTGCTACGCGGATGACCGCGCTGTGCGAGCTTCTCGAAGAGCAAGGCCGCGGCGGGTCGACCGGCGGAGCGCCCGCGCTGCTGTCGGTGTTGGAGGAAGAATTCGACCGCGTCCGGAAGGCTCTCGAGTCGGAAAAGACATCCTAGCGCGGCCGCCTTCGTTCATTGCGCAAAGGCGCGCCGTTTGTGCTAGCATGGCCTCACCTCGAAATTGATTCGGTGCCCAGCGTTGATCTCGAAGAGCGCTCAGGAACAGCAATGACTGTTGATGAGTTTCAGCACGCGTTTGAAAGCGAGATCGAAGGTCTTCTTGCGCGCATCGAACGCCGGTACTCGGTCACCGACGCGGAGGTGACCTGCGCGGTGCATGCGTCCGCCAGGAAGTATCTCGCAGACGCTCTGGATAAAACGTCGAGCAATCCAGGGCCGAGCGAAGAGTCGCGTAAAGCGGCCGCCGAGTTTCTGGCCTCGCTCAACGCCGATGACCTTTGCCTGGCGACAGCATGCGCCAAAGGGGATGACGCTGCGTGGGAAGATTTCTTTCGCGAGTATCGCAGCTATCTGGTCAGCATCGCGCGAACAATGACCCAGGACGCGGGCGCCGCGGAACAACTCGCCGATTCGACCTTCGCCGAGTTGTACGGACTTCGCGAATCGGCCGGCGCCAGGATCAGCAAGTTTTCGTTTTACTCAGGTCGAGGATCGTTGCGCGGCTGGCTTCGCGCGGTGGTTTTTCAGTTGTCCGCCGATCATCATCGGCAGTCCAGCCGGCTGGTCCAGACCGAAGAGCCTGAGGACATGGATCGCCTGGCTCACGCAGCCGAGAAGCTGGAGCGCCGGCCTGCGCCGACCCTTGAATACGTGCGCGAACGCTATCGTGATGCGGTCGCCCAATCGCTTCGCCGCGCGATGGCCGATCTCGAACCACGCGAAAGGCTGCTGCTGGCCTACTACTATTACGACGAGATGACGCTTCGGCAGATCGGGAATCTGTTCGACGTTCACGAGGCGACAATCAGCCGCTGGCTGACGAAGGTGCAAAAGCGCGTGCGCAAGCTCGTCGAAAAGGGGCTGGCGCGGGACCATCGCTTCAATCGGCGCGAGGTCGCCGAAGCCATCGAGCTTGCGGCCGAGCAGATGGACATAACTGTCGGCGACTACCTTCTGGAATCCGTTTCCGCGGACCGCAAACGCGAGCGCCCCGCCGAGACCGCTGGTGGCGCAATCGCCCAGAGATGATTGAAGAAAACCACGCAAGTGTATTGGGCTTAGACGTTCTAACTTAGGAGATGAAGCTGAAGGATGAAGCCTTTTGGGAAAACTAACGATGGGGTGATCGACAATCTGCTGCGAGCTTATGTCTCGCGGCCCTCCAACCCTCAGCAGGCGTGCCCTGAATTCGACCCCGATCTGGCAAACGCTTACATCGAACGGAGCCTGACGCCAGGTCTGCGGCTGCACTACGAAGAACATCTGTCCGAATGTGTGGCGTGCCGAAAAAACGTCGCCGCGCTGGTGCGATTGGCCGACCCAACTGTCGCCGTAGCTTCCGTCTCTCCGGGCGACAAGAGTCGAGCGGCGTCGGCCTCCGCTGTCGGGCGAGTTTTCGGGGCGTTGTCGCGACCGCAGTGGGCGATGGCTACGGCGGCGGTCATAGTACTTGCCATAAGCATACCGGTGCTTATGTCGCGCAACGAGTCTCGCCTCGATAAACAAGTATCGGAGCGTTCCGATGCCGCAGCGCCGCCAGCCGAGAACGCTCAAAGCCGAGACCAACGTTCCGAAGCAGCTCCGGCCGCAAGCGCCAAACCCTCGACCGATGATTCTTCGACTTCCGGAGGAGCGAATTCGAAACAGCGCGAGAAGCGAGAGGCTGAAACAGCCGCGCTAAACCCTCCCGCACGCAACGCAGGCATGCCGGGCGGAACCGGGGCCGCAGCCGAGCCCCCGAAGACCGACGCTAAGGGCGCACCCCAATCAGTCGGCGAGACGCGGACGGCAGAGGGCCAGGCAGCCACCAAACAACCGTCGCAAGCCGCAGCGGCGCCCGAATCTCAATTGGCGAAGAACGATTCGGAGAAGCCCCGCCAGCAACAGGGAAAAGACTCGGCTCAACAGTCAGGCGAGGCTAAGCAGGACCGCGCAGACGAACCACGCGACAAAGAGAAAGCGGCGAGAGCCGAAGAGGCAGCCCCGCCGCCACCCTCGACTTCGACTTCTGAAGTGGCGCGCGCGCGCGGAGGGTTAAAACGAGCGCGGGCAAAGCTCTCGTTGCGCGACAGCACCGGAGAGGCAGTTCGGCCGAGTGAACGAAAGATCTCCAGCAAGAAGTTTTTGTTTAGAGACAATACATGGACGGACAAGGACTTCGACCCCAATAAGGACTTGCCGGTCGTCACGATCATCCGCGATAGCAACGTATATAAAGAAGTACTCGCCAAACGCGCAGGCTTGAGGCCTTACCTGACGGCCTTCGAGACCGAACGCGCGATTATCGTCTACAAGGGCACGGTCTACAAGCTCATTCCGCAGTAGGCGATAAGTGATACTCCAAATTCCTTGCTCGTGAACCGGGAATATGTCACTATGCGACTATCATCCTGGGTTCGGCTCGCACAACGAGCCGGGAGATTTTTGAGAGAGCGAGAGAATCAAATGAACAGCGACGATCTTACTCAACCCATGCCCAATGACGATGAACGTGATAACACGACACAGCCGACTATGACGGCGGTGTTTAGACTCCTCCGTGAAGTCAAGCAAGACTTGGAAAACCACAGTGCCCGCTTTGATGCGCTCGATGCGCGTCTTGATGCGTTCGATAGCCGCTTTGATGCGATCGATGCTCGCTTTGATGCGCTAGAAGTGCGGATCGCCCGCGATTTCGAAGGCCTGAATAGCCGCATGGTCGAAGGGTTCAGGGACGTTTCAGATAAGTTGGAAGCGCTAAATCGAAGCCGACTCCAAACCGAAGGTGATTACTTCGGTCTGCGTCAGCGCGTCAGCGAGTTAGAATCCAAAGCCTCGTGATCGGATCGCGGCAAGGTTAGTCTTTTCCGTCAGCAGCAATCCCGAATCATCTTCAATTTCCATCCTCCGCCAGGGCTGGTTAGGATATCTATGTGCACGGCTCTGAAAGCAAGCGTGCAGTCGTACTTGTCCTCGAAAGGATCGCTGGCGATGAGTGACTACCCGGCTCGTTATGAATCCGACATCCTATTGCGCGATGGCTCAACCCTCCACCTCCGCCCCATCAAGCCCGACGATGCGCATGCGTTAATTGAACTTCACTCGAGGCTCTCGCCCCAAAGCGTCTACTTTCGCTTCTTCAGCCCGCTCCCGGAGTTGGGCGAGGAGCGAGCAACAGCGTTCGCCAATGTCGATTACAACAACACATTCGCTCTCGTAGGCGAGCTTGGCGGGAGGCTCGTCGGAGTAGCTCGCTATTACCGCGATGAAAAAGCCCACCACCGCGCTGAAGTTGCATTTCTGATTGAAGACGCATTGCAGGGACGCGGCATCGCCACCCGTATGCTGGAGCGATTGGCCGAGATCGCGCGGGAAAAGGAAATCACCACATTCGATGCGTATGTGCTTGGCGACAATCGCAAGATGATGGACGTGTTCATGCACACCGGCTTCGAGGTCGAACGCAGGCTTGACGGCGGCGTCTTTCAGGTGACGTTCCCGATTGCTCCTACTCCGGAGTTTGAGGAGAAGGCAGCGCTTCGGTCTCAGATGGCGGCGCGCGCTTCAATGAAAGCCTTCTTCGAGCCACGTTCGGTCGCGGTCGTCGGCGCGGGACGCAAACGCGGAGCAATCGGCGCGGAGATTTTTCACAACCTCATGTCCGCCGGCTTTCAAGGGGTCCTTTATCCGGTGAACCAAAACGCACGCGTCGTCGGATCGGTGACCGCTTATCCGCGAGTCACTGATATTCCCGGCGAAGTCGATCTCGCTATCGTCGTCGTGCCGGCCGAACACGCAGCCGGCGTTGTCGACGACTGCATACAAAAAGGCGTGCGTGCAATCGTGATCATTAGCGCCGGCTTCGCGGAGACTGGAACCGAAGGCCGCGCGCGCGAGGCAGCCTTGGTCGAAAAAGTGAGAAACGCCGGCGTGCGCATGATCGGCCCGAATTGCATGGGCATCATCAACACCGATCCTGCCGTAGCTTTGAACGGCACGTTCTCGCCGGTCTATCCGCCCGAAGGCCGCGTTGCCATGTCGACTCAGAGCGGCGCGTTGGGGCTTGCGATACTCGACTACGCGCGAAAGCTGAATCTCGGCATCTCGACTTTCGTTTCGGTGGGCAATAAAGCGGATGTATCGAGCAACGACCTGATCCAGTACTGGGCTGAAGACCCGCGCACCGGCGTCATCCTGCTTTATCTGGAGAGCTTCGGCAATCCGAGGAAGTTTGGCCGCATTGCGAAACGAATCGCGGCGAGCAAACCGATCGTCGTCGTCAAGTCCGGCCGTTCACGGGCAGGAGCTCGAGCAGCTTCGTCACACACTGGCGCGCTCGCCTCGACTGATGCGGTAGCCGGCGCGTTGTTCCGTCAGGCGGGAATCATCCGCACCGACACGCTCGAAGAGCTTTTCGACGTAGCCAACCTGCTTGCGCATCAACCCGTCCCCCGAGGAAGCCGCGTCGCGATACTGACGAACGCCGGAGGCCCGGGAATTCTGGCTGCCGATGCCTGCGAAGCTCAGGGTCTCGAGCTGCCAATGCTGGCCGATGCGACCGTCGCGGAACTCAGATCGTTCCTCCCCGCGACTGCCAGCGTAGCTAACCCGGTGGACATGATAGCGTCGGCGACTCCGGATCATTTCCTCAAGGCTACGCGGGCATTGCTCGCCGATGAACACGTCGATTCGCTTGTTGTGATATTCATCCCGCCGTTGGTCACCGATCCCGAAGCGGTCGCGGCCGCGATTGTGGAAGGCGCCAGGAAAGCCAATGGGAAGCCGGTGCTCGCAAACTTCATGAGTGCGAAAGGCGCGCCCGAGATTCTGCGGAACATCCCGAGCTATGGGTTTCCCGAGGCTGCTGCTTCAGCGCTTGCGAAGGTGACTGCCTATGGCGAATGGCGCGGGAAACCTCAAGGAACCGTGCCGAGATTCGATGACATCCGCGCCGACGATGCCAAAGCAATTGTCGAGCGAGCCCTCGCGCGCGGCGGCGGATGGCTCAGCCCGGTCGAGATCGACGAGCTGCTCGGCGCTGCGGGCATTCCGGTTGTGAAGTCGCTATTGGCGTCGACGCCTGATGACGCGATCACGGCGGCTATGAAGATTGGCTTACCTGTCGCTCTAAAAGCAACAGGACCGGCGATCATTCACAAGACCGAAGTCGGCGGCGTCGCTCTGGACCTGGCCGGCGAAACCGCGGTTCGAAGCGCCTACGACGATATGGCCAACCGGCTTGGTGCGGATCTCACCGGCGTGATTGTTCAGCAGATGGTTCCGGGCGGAGTCGAGGTAGTGGTCGGCGCTACGCTCGATCCGACATTTGGACCGCTGGTCTTATACGGCAGCGGCGGAATCCTGGTCGAGTTGCTGAACGACGTAGCCTTTCGCATACATCCGCTGACCGACACCGACGCGCGGGAAATGATAAATGAAGTAAGAGGCACGGCGCTGCTGAGAGGGTATCGCGGATCGAAGCCAGCGGACGAAGGCGCGCTGGCTGACATAATCTTGCGCGTCTCCTCGTTGCTGGAGATCTGCCCGCAGATCCATGAGATGGACGCGAACCCGGTGAAGGTCCTCGAGAAGGGCGCGATAGTCGTAGACGCCCGCGTGCGAGTAGATCGTTTGGTCGAGCCGGCGCCAACCCGCCGCATAGCATATTGAGACCCAGCACAAACTCAAGTTTAGAGCACCGCCTTAAGGAAGGCGGGCCGGTCTGTTCGCTCCAACATTCCGGCTAAAGCCCGGACTCTAAACGTCACCCCATTTGCGAAGTGTGTTC
Source organism: Acidobacteriota bacterium (assembly GCA_038040445.1). NCBI lineage: Bacteria > Pseudomonadati > Acidobacteriota > Blastocatellia > Candidatus Onstottus > Candidatus Onstottus frigus. The sequence continues at coordinate 19,575 of JBBPIG010000036.1, forward strand.
CGGCTTGATCTTGTAAATAACGCGCTTCTCGGTGGGTTGGCGATAAGGGTACTTATCAACACCCATGTACTTCTTTGCCATTTTGTCGATGTGCTCGTCGGCGCCATCCTCGGTTATCTCTTCGACGCGGCCGCGCACTTCAAGGTAGCGGTAGGGATTGTCCGGGTCTTGTATTGAAAGCGCCACTGCCGGGTTGCGCTCGATGTTTTTATCCTTACGCCGGCCGCGCGCCGAGTTAACCAGTATGTGCGTCCCGTCGTAGTCAAACCAGACTGGCGTAACCTGTGGAGTGCCGTTGGGCATCAGCGTCGCAAGGTTTGCGAATGCCTTCTTTTCAAAAAGATCCTTGTACTTCTCGGGAATCACTTCAGTCATTTCTTCCTCCTTGATCGTGACTCACTATCAGGCCCGCTCAGGCGCGAGCGGAAATAGCGTCCTTTGAGATTCTGACCGATGCGTTTCGATTTGTGAAGCGGGGCGCGAGATTCGTGATGCGTGAAACGTGATTCGTGGTTCGTGATGCGTGACGCGTGATAGCTGAGCACCTCATCCGGTCACGCATCACCCATCACGCAGCACGAGTTATTTCTACCGGCAGCCCTTCGCCCCAACCATATTTCTCACGCGAAAGGCGTTGAGCAGTTTGCCACGCATCACGATCGATCTGTTCATCGAGCGCCCGCGCTGTCGCCTCAAACTCTCGATTGCCCACTCGCACGCGTACTCGTGGATTGCGCTCGATGTTCTTGACCCACTGCGTCTGATAGAAGTGCTCGGCCAAAACATAGAACTTGCCGTTCGATTCCACGAACCATATCTCAATCTCTCGAGGCGCTCCGGTGACGCGCCCGATCGTCGTGAGATAGATATACTGGAGAGTCGAAACAGTCTCTAAGCTGAGGTTCACAACTGGTCCTTCATTAAGCACGCGGGGGCCAGCCCTCCTTCCCGACCGCGACCTTGAGCAGGTTGCTGATCACGTCGACTTAACCTGTATATTGTAGACGCCCGATGGTGAAGCCTCCAGATATGATCCACTACCACGGCGTGGTTGACGACCGGCGTGCTCGCCCGTAACCTGACCACAGAGGACCGAGAGTATGACCGACGACCTGCGGCTTGATGCCCTTGCAATAGGCGCACATCCCGACGACGTGGAGTTGTCTTGCGGCGGCACCTTGTTGAAGCTTGCTTCTCTGGGCTACCGGGTCGGCGTCATGGACATGGCTCGCGGAGAAATGGGGACGCGCGGCTCAGGCGAGATTCGCGCTCGTGAAGCCGAGGCCGCCTGCCTCGAGTTGAAGCTTACGGTGCGAGACAATCTGGACCTTCCCGACGGCCACATCTGGCTGACTGAAGAGTCTCGCGTCAAGATGGTGCGCAAGATTCGACTCTACCGCCCGCGAGTCATCTTCACGCACTACTGGGAGGACCCGCATCCGGATCACGTTCACACCAGCCAGATAGTGCGAGAAGCGGCCCACGTTGCCGGTCTGGCGAAATACGACGGCGAAGCGGGCCAGGAGAGGTTCCGCCCTCAGACCGTTGCGCACTTCATGTTCCCGCGCACAGCCGCACCCACGTTCGTGGTCGACATCAGTGAGTTCGCCGAACAAAAGCATCGAGCGATTCAGTGCTATAGATCGCAGCTCTTCGATCCCAACAGCAAGGAGCTCGAAACAAACCTCAGCTCCGAAGCTTTCCTGCGAAGGATCGAAGCCCGGCAACGTTTCTTCGGTTCGCTGATAGCTGTCGAGCACGCCGAAGGCTTCATCGTCCGCGAAGCCTTGAATGTCCACGACCCGATCGCGCTTCTTTCGCGAAACATGAATATGTACTCCTGAACAGTCCGTAGTAGGTAGTTCAGTCAGTAGTCCGTAGCTACGGACCACGGACCACGGACTACGGACTGACGACGGACTACTGGCTACTCGATGAACATAGGTATCACTTGCTATCCCTCATACGGCGGGAGCGGCGTCGTCGGCGCCGAGTTGGGATTGGAGCTTGCCAAGCGCGGGCATTCGATTCATTTCGTAAGCTACGCGCCTCCGATGCGGCTGGACGCCGGGCGCGCTCAAGAGCGCATTCATTTTCACGCCGTCGACATGTTGAGCTATCCGCTGTTCGAATACCCACCTTACACGGATGCTCTCGCGTCGAAGCTCTTTCAGGTGGCGGCGGCTGAGCAGCTCGATCTGCTTCACGTGCACTACGCAATTCCGCACGCGGTGAGCGCCTACCTCGCGCGCGAGATGCTCAAGCCGATTCGCCCTCTGCCGGTAGTGACGACGCTTCACGGGACCGACATAACACTCGTGGGCCGCGACCCATCGTTCTTGCCCATCACCAGGTTCGGCATCGAGCAGTCCGATGCAGTGACTGCGATATCTCGCTATTTGCGCGAAGCCACGCACAAGACCTTTTGCCCTGATTGCGACATCGAGGTCATCTACAACTTCATCGACGCGGACTATTATCGTCGCGAACCGAACGAAGAGGTTCGTCGAGTTCTTGCTCCTAATGCCGAGCGAATCATCCTGCACGTTTCGACCTTCAGGCCCATCAAACGAATCACCGACTGCATCGAGGTGGTAGCACGAATGAAGCAGCTCGAGTCCGCCTCCGGCAGCCGGCAGCCCGTGAGGCTGGTGATGTGCGGAGACGGGCCGGAGCGCGCCGATGCCGAAGCTCTTGTCGCGCGATTGGGCGTTGCCGGCTCGGTCGAATTCGTCGGCAAGCAGCCCCAGTCGCGGGTTCGCGGGTATTTGTCGGTCGCCGATTTGTTGTTATTGCCCAGCCAATCTGAATCCTTCGGCTTGACTGCGCTTGAAGCGATGGCCTGTGAAGTGCCCGTGATTGCAACCCGCGTCGGAGGCATTCCCGAAGTAGTCGAGGACGGCGGCTGCGGGTACTTATTCGAGATCGGCGATGTAGATGGGATGGCTAAAGCAGCGCTGCAAGTGCTCGGCGACGATCGAGAGCGCGAACGTCTTGGAAGCAGGGGCCGCGAGATAGCCGTCTCGCAGTTTGCTGCCGAAAAGATAATCCCGCAGTATGAAGAACTCTATCGAAGAGTGATAGGCTAACTCTCAAGCCCGACGAAGAGCGGCTCGGGGACGAGCCCGACGCCGAACTGCTCTAACACGCGTCGTTGAATCGTCTCTTTAAACTCCATAACCTCTCGAGCCGTTCCGCCCCCGCGATTGATGATCGCAAGCGCATGCTTCGTCGAAGTTCCGACGTTGCCGTGCACGTAGCCGCGCTTGATACCCGCGCGCTCGATCAACCACGCGGCGGAAAGCTTCACCTTGCCATCGGCAGAGGGAAATGCCGGCATTGCTTCCGCGCCGCTGATCAAGCTGCTTGCGCCATGCTTTATTCGTTCACACTCTTCGGGCGTGACCGTGGGGTTGACGAAGAACGAGCCAACGCTCCGCGAGTCGACGTCGTTTGGATCAAGCACCATTGCTTTTCGGCGACGAATCGTCAGCACAGCTTCGCGCACATCCGCAAGCGCCGGATCGTTCAGGGCTCGCTCCGCAAGATAACGCTGAAGCTCCGCGTAGCGCACGGCCGGTTTGCCGCCGACAGCCAATCGATAGGTCACTCGAGTGATGACGAAGCGCTCGCGGTCGCGAGTCTTGAATCTGCTGCTGCGGTAGCCGAATTGGCATTCGCCGGCAGTCAGCTCAACCAGCTTTTTGTGTGTGAGGTCGAGTGCCTCAACCGATGTGAGCGTCTCGCCGGTCTCCTGACCATATGCTCCGACGTTTTGAATTGGCGTCGCCCCTACGCGGCCGGGGATGCCTGAGAGACATTCGAAACCGGCCCAGTTGTTGGCGACGCAACGAGCGACCAGCGGGTCCCACTCCTCGCCGGCGCCGGCCGTTACAGCAACGTGATCGTCATCGACTCGCGTGTCAACACCACGGATGCTCACCCGCAGCACCAAACCTGGAAAGCCGCTGTCGGCTACGACGATGTTGCTGCCGCCGCCGAGGAAAAAGAGCGGAAGGGATCGCGAGCGGGCCCACTCGACGCCGGCGATTAAGGCTGCCGTCGTCGTGAGCTCGGCGAAGTAGCGAGCCGGCCCGCCGATATCAAGCGTAGTCATTGGCGCGAGCGGCACGTTCTCGCTTAATGATTCTTCGAACACTTGTTGGCTTGTCACAGAATATCCGTTCTGAAGTAGCACAGACTTTAGTCTGTACCGCGTTCTCGAAGGCATTAGTCACTTCCGAAACTACACAGACTAGAGTCTATGCTACTTCCGCGGCTCAAACCGTACATTGCCGCGCCGCACTGAGTCCAGTATCATCACTCGACAGACAGGAGGACCATCATGAAACAGACAGTTGCTATTCTCGTTTGCACGACTCTGCTTGCGATCTTTGCGCAGGCGCACACGCCACCGGCCGGGGACGGAAAATTGACCCCCGAAGAGAGAGCCAAAGCGATTAAGATGTTGAACGACTCCCACAATGAGTTGCTTTCCTACATCGAAAAGCTGAGCGACGCCCAGTGGAATTTCAGACCGTCTCCAATCAAGTGGACAGTCGGAGAAACAGCCGAGCACGTCGCGCTTGCCGAAGGGCTTTTGTTCGGGGCGATGGAACGGGCGCTCGCCGCGCCGATCAACCCGGACTGGGAAACAAAGAGCGCCGGTAAAGAAGCCATACTCGACAACCTGCTTGCAGCTCGAAAAGGGAAGGCGCAAGCGCCCGAACCGATTCAGCCGCTCAGGCGAAAGATGTCACGCGCCGACATCATGACGCTTTTAAAAGAGGGCCGCGCAAAGTCGATGAGGTTCATCGAGACGACTGAGCTGCCCTTAAAGGCCCACACTCTCGATCATCCGTTCCCGGTATTCGGCACGTTGAACGCGTATCAGTGGTTTGTGTACATTCCAGCGCACAATCTGCGGCACAACAAACAGGTTGTAGAAATCATGGGCAGCCCGGGGTTCCCGAAATAGTTGTCGAGAGCATGCCCGAACAGATTCGAATCGACATCAACGAATATCAAAGCGTTTCGGGGATCGTTTATCCCGCGGCACCGAAAGGCCGCGCGGGCATCACCTTGATTCTGGGGCATGGAGCGGGAGCCGGTCAGACGAGCGGTTTCATGGTGAGTTACGCAACGGAGCTGGCGGCGCGCGGTATCGACGCGGTCACTTTCAACTTTTTCTACAGCGAACACGGCCGCGGAGCGCCGGACAAGAACGACAAATTGGAAGCCTGTTACCGCGCGGTGATTGAATCGGTTCGCGGTCACAAGAAGCTTCGCGGGAACAAGCTCGCTATTGGCGGCAAGTCGATGGGCGGGCGAATCGCTTCCCAGGTAGCAGCCTCGGGCGTAGGTGATCTTGCAGGGTTGGTCTTTCTCGGTTACCCGTTGCATCCGCCCGGCAACCCGGAAAAGCTTCGCGACAAGCATCTGCCGGTCATCAAAGCGCCGATGTTGTTCGTTCAAGGCTCGCGCGACGCATTCGGCACGCCTGACGAGTTGCAGCATGTCGTAAAGAAGCTCAACGCGGCCGCAACCCTCTACGTAGTTGACCGCGGCGATCACTCATTCAAAGTTCCGAAGAGTGCAGGCCCTCAAGAAGAAGTTCACCGGGCGGTGCTGGACGAGATAGCCGCCTGGCTGAAATCGAAATGAAACCGAAAAAGTGAACTGGAAAGTTCTCGGCGACGAAATGCAGCTCAAGCGCCGCCAAACAGACACCGGTAAGCACTGCTCTAATCGGCGGCGCACTCACAAATAAGTTGGCTGGTGAGGCTGCTGGCTGGAACTACTTCTGGAGTTCAATCAAATTGCCGTCCGGATCTCGAACGAAAATCGAACCGCGACCGGAGCTGCTCGATCTGAATTGCAACCCCGCTTCTTCAAGCGTTCGCTTGGCGCCTTCCAGATCATCAACCTGAAACGCGACGTGGTAATCACGCCGCGGTCGTTTGTCGGCTGGCGGAAGTGGATCAGGCGTTGCCATCAAATGTAGTTCGCATTCGCCGAGGTCATACCACGCGCCGGGAAAATCGAACTCGGGCCGTGCCTTTTCCTTCAGACCAAGCACGTTCCCGTAAAACCGCTTAGCACGGTCCAGATCAGTCACTAAGAATGCTGCATGAATTAGTCTGCGAACGCGCATTACAACCTATTTGTCCATACAGCCCGACTGAGCGCGCAAATGCCGCGATTCCGATGCAACGTTCACTTCTCTTTTTCTAATGATCGATGTAGCGCCTCAGCCATTTGCTCGTTCAGATCCTTGAGAATCATGTATTCATTCAAGGCCGACTGTTTGTCTCCAATCTTGATGTAGGTCATGCCGAGCTGGTAATGCGCTAACGGCGAATCGGGTCTGGCCGTAACGGCTTGTTTGAATGCTTGCAAAGCGTCCTCGTTGCGGTCTTGTTTCAAATACGCTTCGCCGAGGCGCATATTGATCATCTCCGCGAAACCGGGAAGCGAATTCAGAGGCAAGCCGCGTTTGTAGACTTCGATGGCCTCGCCGAAGCGTCCGGCCGTCTGGTAGGCCTCGCCGAGCCCGAAAAAGACTTGCGCGGAATCTCCTCCGAGACTTAGCGCCTGGTTGTATTCTTCGATAGCCTTCTCGTGCTGCCTGTCTGCATTGAATAGATCGCCGAGCTTCTGATGCAGTTGTGCCGAATTGGGTTCCGCGGCTAGCTGCTGCTTGACCATTTCAATGTCCTTCGAGTAATCGAGGTTGAAATTGAACGTGATTGTGCCGATGACTTTGACCGGAACACCCGTAAGCATCGTTGGCGCAAACCTCCAGCCTTTTGCCGCCTCCACAGCGGCATCCTTGAGCAGAGGGTGACCCGAGATCGCTCGCGCCGAAATGACGTTACCTTCTTCATCCGCGGTTACCTCGACGACGACCGAACCGCTCACTCGCGCCGCCTTAGCGAGCGGCGGATATGCAGGTTCGACGCGCCTCGTAGCCGAGCCTTGAAATACGCCGCCGGACTTACGGATTATCTTAGGAGGCTGGGGCACATCGCGTTGAGCGTCTTGGGCCAGTGTCGTTGATACGAGACATAGGGTGAGAGCGAGCGAACCAATGATCAGGTTCGAACAAGAGTGTTTTGCGTATGGCATGATTAACCTCCTGACCGGCGGCTATTTCGCGCCGGCTACGAACTGCTTTATCTGCGGATACGTTTCATCGGCCGCGTTGGCTATCTGCTCGACCAGGTACTTCAATTCCTGATTGTCCAGCAGTCTAAGGTGCGTGTCCATCCTCAAGTAAAGCATGTCTTCAGACAACGCGAGCTTAATCGAATCGAATTTGTGATTAAGCTCGAGCAGCTTCGTCATAAGCGCCGGCTGCAGCTTTAGATCTTTGCGATCTGCGAGCTTGACCATCACAAGCAGTATGTCGTCGGCAAGCGCAAGTCTGATCCCAAACTCCTTCAAGTTCTTGCCGGTGCCGGGCACCTCCCACACGCCGTCGCTCACCTTTGTGTAGCTGTAGCCCGACTTCTCGAGAAGCGCGACGATCTGGGCGCCGCCCTTCGATTTGTCCTGGGCGTAAGCCGAACCGATAACCGATGTGAGTAACCCAACGAGCGCGAGTGCGATGATAGCTCTATGATTTAGCAATAGCGTCCTCCCGATGAAAATTTCGCCGTGGTGACCACGGCGCGCCGCGGCGAGTCCTATCACCCTGTCCCGAATTCAGGGTCCGCCGAGTACTGATGATCCTACCAATGCAAAACGATCTTCCCAACTGCCTTGCGCGAAGCAAGAAACTCCATCGCGTCGGCTACCTGCTCCATATGAAAGCGCCCTCCGATCACCGGCTTTAACATTCCCGTCTTATAGAGCTCGAGCAACTCGTTCCAACCCTGCTCGATCTTCGCAGGATTGTTGTGGCGATACGCTCCCCAGTGAAGACCTACCACGCTGTAGTTTTTCACCAGCACGTGATTCGAGACAAAGGTCGAGAACTTGCCGCCGGTGAAGCCCACGATTACCAACCGCCCTTCGAAAGCGATGCACTTGGTGCTGCGTTCGCCGATCTCGCCTCCAACCGGATCGTAAATCACATCGGCGCCGCGACCGTTCGTTTCCCGCTTGACCACCTCGACGAAGTCTTCAGTTTGATAGTTGAGCACAACGTCGGCTCCGTTTTCTCGAACGAGAGCGAGCTTATCATCCGCGCCGGCCGTTCCGATTATCTTTCCGGCGCCAAGCGCGCGAGCGATCTGAACTGCCGAGAGTCCTACGCCACCCGCGGCGGAATGGATCAGCACAGTCTCGCCCTTCTGCAGCGCTCCTCGATAAGCCAGCCCGAAGTAAGCGGTCTGATAGACGAGCGGGAACGCCGCGCCCTCGTCATCACTCATCGAGTCTGGCAACGCGTGCGTGGAAGCTTCATCGGCGATGGCATATTCAGCGAACCCGCCCACCGCAACTTGAGCAAGCACGCGCTGGCCCTCGGAGAATTTGCTGACACCGGGTCCGAGCTTCTCAACGGTCCCGGCGATTTCAAAGCCGGGTGAAAAGGGCAGCGCGGGTTTGAACTGATACTTACCGGTGATGATCAACAGATCGGGGAAGTTCAACCCGGCGACGTTGACTCGCACCAGGATCTGGCCGTCACCTGGGCGGGGCTGCTCGATTTCGTCGATCGTGAGATCGCGCGGGCCGCACCATTCGTGCGCGCGGATTGCTTTCATTGACAAAGCTCCTTATCGAAGTCGTCGCTGGTGAAAACGGACCTCATACTAACGAAGAGGCTGAGCGCGGTCAAACAACGCCGCCGGTTGATCGGCGCGACTGCTTCCTCGAATCCCACCCACGGCAGAGACCGCGTCAAAACCCCCAACTTCAGTTGGGGGAACCCCCAACTGAAGTTGGGGGTTTTCCACAATCACCGAGCTGGTGGTGTTCGTGTTCAGCCTACGAGTATGATTTGTCGCGCTCACTTCTCGAGGTGGGATCTTGATGCGGGTTTGTTGAAACCGCCGGGGTTAGTTTGCTAATCTCTGGAGCGTAGGGTGCCTGCCCCCTAGCTTGGGCATCGAGCCCGTGGGCTCGATCTACTGGACGATCTGATGGACGGGGAGTGATTCACTTTCCCATCATTGCGATGACTGGACCCGCAAACGTACTGCTGCGCCGCTGAACGGCTAAGCTATGCCGACCAAGTCTCGTTTCGGACTATCTCCCGGACTTCTGCGCTACGGAGGCGCGGTGCTCGCTGTTGGGCTGGCGACGGCATTGCGGCTTCTGTTAGATAGCGCCCTCGGTCCGAGTATTCCGTTCGCCGCATATTTCCTGGCGGCCATTGTCGTGGCGGCTTACGGCGGCCTTGGACCCGGGCTGCTCAGCGTAGGCCTCGGCGCGCTGCTTGGGGATTACCTGTTTATCCCACCGCGGAATTCACTCGAGGTGGCCGATGCGTCCGGGATTCTCCAACTCTCCTCTTATTGTGTCCTCAGCGCGAGCGTTTGCCTTTTCATCAAGGTTATCCAGGACGCTCGCAAGCGTGCAGAACAGAATGCGCAGGCGCTCGTCGAGAGCCGCGAGCGATTGGCAACCATCCTGTCGAGCATCAGCGACGCCGTAATCGCGACCGACGTTGAAGGCCGCGTGACTTTCATGAACGGCGTAGCCCAGTCGCTTATCGGGTGGAATCAACAAGACGCAAGCGGAAAACCCATTGAGGACCTGTTCACCATCATAGATGAAACCACCGGGGAGGCGGCCGAGAACCCCGTGGCGGCCGTGTTGCGAGAAGCTGCGACCCGTCCCCTGAACCATGCTCTGCTTCTGGCGAAGGACGGGAGGTCGACGCCGGTCGAAGAAAAGAGCTCTCTGGTAAAGAACAATGCCGGAACGGCTAGCGGCGTAGTGCTTGTCTTACGAGACATCACTCAGCGGCGACTGGCCGAACAGGAGTTGCGCGAGAAGGAAGGACGCTTCCGGACGCTGGCCGATACGACGCCGGTTATGCTGTGGCTGTCAGGTCCAGACGGCCTTCGCACCTTCTTCAATCAGCCGTGGCTCGACTTCACCGGCCGGACGATGGAGCAAGAAGTGGGCTACGGTTGGGCTGATAACATTCACCCGGATGATCTGCGGCATTGCCTGGATACCTACACGTCGTCGCTGAAGGCTCGCGAAGGCTTCAACATGGAGTGCCGCTTGAAGCGCGCTGACGGAGAGTATCGGTGGGTAGCGGTCAACGGAGTCCCGCGCTACACGAAGGAAGGCGGCTTCATTGGCTTTGCCGGCTCGTGCATTGACATAGCCGATCGAAAGCAGGCCGAAGCCGCGGCTCAATTCCTCGCTTCGATCGTAGCGTCATCCCAGGACGCGATAATTGGAAAGACCCTTGACGGCGCCATCCTCAGCTGGAATGCCGCGGCCGAGCGCATCTACGGCTACGGGGCCGGCGAAGTGAAGGGAAAGCACATAAGCATTCTGTCGCCCCCCGAGCGTCTCGACGAACTGTCCCATGTCTTCCAGACCCTGAGGGAAGGCCGGTCCATACCTCACCTGGAAACTGTACGCCGAACGAAGGACGGCCGGCTGATCGACGTCGCCCTGACCATCTCTCCCATTCGCGACGAAGCAGGACACATCACCGGCGCCTCAACGATCGGACGGGATATCACAGACCGCAAGCACATCGAGCAAGAGCGCAGCTTGCTGGCGGCGCAAATCGAGACTGAGCGCCAGCGTCTGGATAACGTCGTCGCAAATGTGCCTGGGGTTGTATGGGAAGCATGGGGCCAGCCCGACGAGGCTTCGCAGCGTATCAACTTTGTCAGCGAGCACGTTGAGAAGCTGCTCGGCTACGCCGTGGATGAATGGCTCTCTACTCAGAACTTCTGGCTATCCATCGTTCACCCCGACGACAGGGAGCGCGCCGCCCAGGAAGCCGCCGCAATCTTCGGCAGTCGCAGAGGAGGCACAAGCCGCTTTCGCTGGGTGGCCAGGGACGGCCGTGTGGTCTGGGTCGAGGCGCAGTCGGTTGTGGTGTGCGACGATGCTGAGAATCCCATCGGCATGCGCGGCGTCACCATGGACATCACCGAGCGCAAACGCGCCGAAGACGCGCAGCGCTTTCTGGCGGAAGCGAGCGGGCTGCTTGCCAGCTCGCTCGATTACCAGACGACGCTTGCGAGTGTAGCGAAACTCGCGGTGCCGAAACTCGCCGACTGGTGCATGGTCCACATCGTCACGGACAATGGCAAGCTTCGCCAACTCGCGGTCGCGCACACCGATCCTGCCAAGATAGAAGCGGCCCACGAGCTCCGGCGAAGGTATCCGCTCGATTTGGATTCGCCCATCGGTGTTCCTAACGTGTTTCGGACCGGGAGAGCGGAGTTCTATCCGCGGATCGATCAACAGAAGTTGGAGCTGGCCGCAGGAAACCCGGATTTGGCGAAGATCCTCCGCGCGGCAGGCCTGCAGTCCTGCATGATAGTGCCTTTGGTGGCGCGAAATCGCACGCTTGGTACGATCACACTTTTGACCGCGGAATCGGATCGCCACTACGATCAGACCGACCTCGCGCTTGCCGAAGATCTGGCTCACCGGATCGCACTCGCAGTCGACAATGCGCGACTGTACCGGGAAGCTCAGGAGGCAGTAACCGCGCGCGAAGAGGCGCTGCGGCTCCACAATGAATTGCTGGACCGCGAGCACACCGCGCGCGAAGAGGCCGAAACAGCAAACCGCGCCAAGGATGAATTTCTCGCCACCGTGTCACACGAATTGCGGACACCGCTCAATGCGATACTCGGGTGGGCTCACATGCTTCGCGCGAACAAGCTGGATCAAACTACCGAGGATCGAGCGCTGGAAACGATCGAGCGCAATGCGAAGTCACAGGCGCAATTGATCGAGGACATCCTGGACGTCTCTCGCATCGTCACCGGCAAGCTCAGGCTCGACGTGCGACCGGTCGAGCTCGTTCCAGTGGTCGAAGCCGCGCTTGACTCGGTGCGCCCGGCTGCTGATGCCAAAGATATTCGAGTCGAGGCCATCTTAGACCCGCGAGCCGGACCCATCTTAGGTGATCCCGATCGATTGCAGCAGATCGTTTGGAACCTGGCAGCGAACGCCGTCAAGTTCACCCCTAAAGGCGGTCGGGTTGAGGTATCTCTCACCCGGGTGAACTCTCAGGTTGAAATCGTGGTGAGCGACACCGGGCAGGGAATCAGCGCCGAGTTCGTTCCATACGTCTTTGATCGCTTCCGTCAGGCGGATGCTACCAGCACACGCAGGTACGGCGGTTTGGGCCTCGGGTTGGCGATCGTCCGGCACCTTACCGAGATGCACGGCGGAACCGTCCGCGCGGAAAGCGACGGCGAAGGGATGGGGGCAACCTTCACGGTGACGCTGCCGGTGATGGCGGCGCACGTGGACGAACGAGACGCGGAGCGGGTGCACCCCGCATCCGGCGGGAGCACGTCGTTGGAGTCGCCACCGAGACTCGACGGCGTGAGGGTGCTGGTGGTCGACGACGAACGCGATACGCGCGAGATGTTGACGGTGATGATCGGGCAGCTTGGCGCGGAGGTTAAAACATGCGCCTCAAGTGACGAGGCTATCAGTCTATTGAGCGAGTGGAGCCCGGACGTTATCGTGAGCGACATAGAAATGCCGGACGAAGACGGCTACGATCTGATGCGCAGGCTGCGCCGGTCGGAAGCAAACAATGGCAGCAGACAAGTGCCGGCAGTTGCGCTAACGGCCTATGCGAGGATCGAAGATCGATTGCGCGCGCTGGCCGCCGGATACCAGATGCACATCGCGAAGCCCGCCGAACCCGCGGAGCTTGCGGCAGTGATTGCGAGTCTGGTAGGGAGCCTCGGCAAGAGCAAGACCTTCTAACTAGCTCCGCGCGGTTCCGCTGAATGTTGAGCGCAGCGCCGGTTCGCAACACCAGGCTATGTTCCGACCAAGGCGTGCCAGCGTCTTCGTATGCGGTCCTGGCTGCATCGGCATCCTGCACGCAAGAAAATCGAAAAAGCTTCCTTGTCGAATCGCGGCCAGGGGTATGATAGACCGCTATGAATTTGATTGTTCTTCGCCAGTACTCATGTTCGACCTCCGAGTAGCGCGAAGACGAGAGGAAACAGAACTGGAGTCAACCTACAGGTTTCTTTGATACGCCCGGCAGGACTCGAACCTGCGACCCCCTGCTTAGAAGACAGATTTGAGCAAATAGCCAAAACCGCTTGATTCTATTTGCAATATCGGCCTTTTATATTCTAGCAGTTACGTTGAAGCTTATAGAAGTCTGTAGAAAGCTGTTGATCTTGGAGGCTTTGACCATCTACAAAATTATCTACAGCGGATCTTTATCGTCGTTCATATATCAGTCTCCTTTCATCATCGTTCTCGTTTTGTGTACGTTCATAATAATGATTCAGTCAGAACAAAAGGTCTCTCCACCACCGGCCGGTTAAGAGACCAAGCCAACGGAATGAGGAAAAGACTCCTGCAAGCGGAGTTTGTAATATGAGAGTCGGTTTGACTTACTTTTTTAGCTTCTCCACAAGCTCGTGCAGGGAGACTACCTTGTGACGATCGAGCGCGGTGTCCAGGTGCGCATCGCCTCGCATGCCGATGTCTATGTTGTATTGCTCCTCGATGGTATCCACTCTTGTATCGCCACGTTTCTCCCGGAGCTCGCCTGTCTTGTTTCTTGAACGTTGGCCTCTCATACCTGGCGCATCATGTAAAACCTTCTTTGACATTTAAACCACCTCCTCAATCTCAAACTGAATTACACCCAGTCTATCCGATTCTTTCGAATCCAAAAATGACTTCCGCACGATGTGGCTACAATCGAGGGTGGCACACTCAAGGATTGCCCTGCGCCCATCGTAACACTCCAGTGTGGCCGGAAACTCTGCATCAGATTAAGTGCAATGACCTCGCCGCAACGACAGGGACATTTGAAGCGCAACCATTTGAACCTCTCGGGGGAACCGATCAGGACGAGCTTGCGCTCGGTCAGAGCCTTACTTGGATCTACGTCGGCCTCGCAAATTGTCACACCCTGAAAGGAGTGAAAGCGCCGTAGTCGCTTCCACCAGTCCCGAACTGAAGTAATGAGACGCCCAATTTGTAGTTTGACGTTTATCATTCTTTCGAAACGAGGGTTACATCGCCGATTTGATCTGGCCAAGTCAAACCAAGAAAATCTCTTCGATCCCCCACACCCCAAAGTTCTGTCTTTGCACAAATGCAGTCTGGTTTTGGAGCCGTCCGATTAGTCCTGATCGCAGTCTCGTGAAAGAACATTAGTACTTCCGAGGATTGCCGCCCTTCGCCCATAAATCCGGTAAGTCGGTGGAGAAACTCAGAGACAGCCTGCGCGGCCACGGCAGTGGTGAAGGTAATAACGGCTGGGTTCTGTGTCTCAAGCTGCGGCGCATAGTGCTCATCGACCAAAAGCTGTCGTTCTTCCGGTGAAAGCGATTCGAGTCTAATTGCATCAGACGAAATCCTCTCGCGGCAAAAAAGGCAAGCCTCGCCTGGGAGCAACGTTGTGACACGGCCGTTGATTCCACGAATGATTTGCTCCGGCGCATCAATCTTGACCCCTAGGTCAAAGACAGGAATCATGTACTGCAAAGCAACTTGAACCAAGATTCCTCGTGGTGCCTGCTTATCCGTGGTGCCAAAGATAATGTCGCAGACACGTAACTGCTTGGCGGTTTCTTCCTCGGTAATGTTACGCGGGTACGTTCGCACAACCGTCCCGAGACCAATGCTCGAAGCGTGCGCGAAGGAGATTTCCGCCTTGTTCTTCCCCTCGTCCGAGATGCTTGATCCGTAAACCCTGGTGACATTGGAGCTCTCGAACTGTTCGCCATCAAAAATGGAAATTTTACCGACACCGAGCCGGATAAGTTGTTCCACAACGGGAGAACCGGTGCCACCGAGTCCAACGACTCCAACATGAAGTCGTTGGAGCAGGCGTTGGATTTCCGGTCCGAAGGCACGCACGTGACGGTCGAAGAAATCCGGGAGGGGCGTCTCATCCGCGATAAAGGTCTGAAAACGGAATCTCTGACCGATCGTTCGAATTCGGGCAACTTGCCCCCAGCCATTCCCGGACCAAATGCGGCAATTCGCCAGAGTACCGGGTGTAAGGACTAATGAACCATGCGGAACACCAGGGACTCGAGCCGAGAAAAATTCGACCAGCTTGGGTTCTTCGCGATCATCCTGCTCAGAAAAATCCGGCGGTCCGAAAGGGTGCCCGTGAGCAAAAATGATCGATGCGCCGATCGCGCGAGCGCGCTTGGCGACCGATGCGTAGGAGGCAGAATCAATCGAGAGTCGATAAGGCTCTCTACGCAGGTAGTGCGTCTCTGCAACAGGAACTATTTCCCGCACTAGCAATCGCGTTTCGTCTTCTGTGACGCTGCGTCCACAGAGCAAGTACGCCGCCCCCTCGAGTCCTTGCCGGGAGAAAACGGCTTCTTCAAGCCGGAAGCGAGCGCCTTCTAATAAGGTTAATGAATACTGCATCAGACTTTAGCCTTTCGCCTGAAGCTCTTTTTGTATGAGGGCCAAAAACATCGGCAGGCCATCGACTCCGGCCCGCCAAGGCGTTGTAGTGAGGTGCCGTGAAAAGCGTTGCCAACGCTGGCCGCAATGATCTTCGAAAGTGCTGGCCGCCTCAGGATACTCGCCCGTACTTCTTAGTTTGATCTCTGGGGCCACATAGAACATATCCAGCCCAGCAATGTTGTACTGCGCTGGGATCCGAATCATCAGTTCTGTCTGGGCGGAATCAAACAAGGCCGTCGAAACGGCAAAGTTCGAAATCACGAGGCACGCACCGTTTCCGTCAGAAAGCAGTCGCCACGCGTATCCCTTACTATTGAGATATGTCTCGTCATCTTCCGGAAGCTGCATTAGCTTGGCCTCCCGGATTGATTTGCTTCGGGGCGCTGTAGAAGTGCATCCCTGGTTCGAGGGCAACCGAATCGTTGTCCTCTACCTTCACATCATCTCCGGGTCCTGGCACCACTCGAAAAAGATCCCGGTCGGCGCCGATCGGTGGCTCCGCAAGTGCTCGGAGTTCGGCACCGGTCATTGGAGTCTTGGGCGCCTTGTACGGCTTGTGGTCGATCTGAATAGGAATAAACTTCTTGTCCTCATCATGTGGTTTGTCCATTTTGGCAGTCTCCTGGTTAGAATCGTCTTAGCGTCCTTGACACACCAACAGGAAGTTCCTATGCTGTATCAGGACAAGCTCATAGTAGCAGGAAACAAAAATATCTGTCAACACTGACAGGATATCTCCATCCTTAAACAGGAATACATCAATGGGTGACCTATACTCCTTTATTGGAGCGAAGATTCGAGAACTACGTCGAAGCTATGGCGGCACGGGTATCA
Source organism: Acidobacteriota bacterium (assembly GCA_038040445.1). Lineage (NCBI taxonomy): Bacteria > Pseudomonadati > Acidobacteriota > Blastocatellia > Candidatus Onstottus > Candidatus Onstottus frigus. Next base: position 35,988 of record JBBPIG010000036.1, read on the forward strand.
GCCAGGAGGGGCTCGCGATTGCTATGAAGAAGACGCCCAACACAATCTCTCGTTGGGAAACGGCTTCATACAAGCCAACGATTAGGGACCTGCATAAGCTGGCTCAGTTCTTTGGGGTAAGCATCTCCGTGTTTTTCCCCACGGCTGAAAACTCGAGACTCCAAGCCTTAATGAGCGCGACGGGTGACCTCGACGACGAGGACCTAGACGAGCTGACGCGCTATGCCCAATTTCGTAAGGCTCGGAAGGCTCTCAACGAATCGAGTAAACGAAAGAAGCGGTGATCCGATGAGTCGTTCGATATACTACGCCGAGATGCGCTCTCTCGCTCAAGCAAAGCGAGCGCAATACAATGTTGAGACAGCGGCGCTCAATCTGCGTTTTGTGCAAGGTATCTACAGAAACGAAGGTATCAAGATCGACTATTGGGATACGAAGCGTAGAAAGATCCGTGCCGCATATTTCTGCGACGACGGCGACTTCTCAGTAATGATCAACAAGAGTCTGCCGCGTGAGCCAAAACTCTTCGCGCTTGTTCACGAACTAAAGCACCACTACAAGGACCAACTGCTAATTCAAGCTGGCGAGATAAGGTGCGGTGACTATAATGCTGGCGAGCTCATCGAGAAAGGAGCCGAGGTCTTTGCGGCAGAGTTCATCTACCCAGAAGCAGAAATGCAACTGTTACTGGAGGAGTTAGCTATAACCACCGAAAATTGCTCGCCCGAGAGCTTAGTGGAGGTTAAGAGAACCTGCGGCGCAGTGGTGAGTTACACTTTCTTGGTAAAGCGTTTCGAGTGGCTTGATCTTATTGAGCGCGGTGAATACTCCAAAGTACAATTCACGAAGCTAGAAGAATCCATCTACGGACCCGCTTTTTACAAGCAAGACTGGTTTAAGCAAAGTCGAGCGCGCAAGACCGGCCGACGGGTAACTCCTTAGAATCACTGAGTCCAGCAAAATCAAACTCCTGCTGCCGGCGGAGTAACGCCAGCTTGGTGGTGCGATTCGCTGTTGGGATATGAGTTGATCCAATATGACAAATTGGTTAATGGCAGCTTCCATTCACAGCACTGACATACAACCAATGTACATCGGCAAGCCCTGGCCCTATCGAGTGGCACCAAACGACAGACTCGTAGCGGGCGACGTAGTTTATCTCTTTGCGGGACAATCAGGACTGTATGGTTGGGGTTATGTAACGAAAATTGAGCGGTATCAAGACTCGGACTTAAGAAGGGAAATGCTGAAAGTCGGTGTGTCCCGTCCAGTTATCCAGGAAGGTCTTGTCACCCTTGCGGAAATAAACCAAGTGGGCGTTCTGGCAGGTATTGTGGAGCGACTCGACGGCAACTTTGCGGAGTTGTATCCCAAGGAAGTTAACGCGTTCAATTCGCTCCTGCAGTCAAAAGGTACTGAAACTCCGCCTGGCATGGCTGAGATTCAAGACCACTTCGACCGACTCGGCATTCGAGATGACTCCTCTTTTGCGCCTAAACTAGCACTTGCAATCGAGCGGTACAATCAAGCTTCGATCCTATATGCCGACCTGGACAAGTTCAAGACGGTCGATGACACATATGGTCACGAAGTCGGGGATAAGGTTATCGTCGCCGCTTTCCGGGTTGTACAAAGTGTTATTCAAGACATTGGAGAGGACTTTCGTCCTCACACTGCCGGCGACGAGATTATTCTCCTCCTTCCAAACGTCATTGACCCTGATGCTATGGAGATTGCCGAGCGCATAAGAACAGCGATAGAGCAACATGACTTTCCCGTCATTGGTCGAGGTCGCGTGACCATAACGATCGGAGTAGCAACATACCCAGATACTTGCGCGGATTGGCAACAATTAAGAACAACTGCCGACGTGACCGCCGGACAAGCAAAGAAGGTACGTCGGAATAGAGTCGTAAGCTGCGCAGAAAAGCGCGATGCACCGCCGCATGTTACGGATCGAGACTTAGCTGATCTACAGTTAGAGCTCCAAAAGCTAGATGCAATGACTATGGGCCGTCCGACTAACGGATCGGAAATGGCCAAGATCAAGCTCCAAAAAATCTTTACAATAGAGAGAGTGGTTAAACGTCTCCAGGCCGAAGGCCGTCCGGCAATGGCGTGGAAGCTGCAGAGGCAGATTCACGCAATTAAGATGGACGGGCGCGTAGCAACAGATTCTCAGCGCCAGATGGATAGATTGATAGATATTGAGGCTGAGAGAAATGCGCTTAGGGAAGAGGAAGAGCGAAAGAAGGACGACAGATAAAAGGGATGGTGCGTCAAACAGATGATTCAGAAATTAAGATCTAAGGCAGTTACCTTGATAGCGAAGGTCCTCCGGGTTCTTTGCAAGGCTTAACCTCCCTGATCTCACGGCTTCGTGCCAAAGAGACCCTCAACATCAATGAACGGTATTATGTCTATATAGTCTTCATCATCCTTTCGGTTATGGTACATAGCCATCCACCGGTACTTTTCGAGTACGTGTGGTAGTTTCGCGAATCTCCGCGCACCCTCTTCGACGACCTCCCGGTGTCGTTCAGGAAATCTTACAGCATCTACCCGCGATGCGGGTCCGTCGGTAATGTAGCGAAAGTAATCGAGAAAGAGCACCCCGTCCTCATCTTCTAAGATTAGGTCATCGGGAGGTGGATATGGAAAACTCCGACCTTGCTGTTGTGCTAGCTTCGCGATGGAAGGCTCCACGACCACCCTTGGGTATTTCGCGACTCTCTGCTCTAGGAGATAGCTATTGACAACACCCTCGCTAAAGACGAGTTGCTCACTTTGATAGTGCTTGCCCTGTGTGATCGCACCGCGTAGCAGCAGCCCGTATTCAACAAACATCGCTTGAGTCACGATACAGCGCCAGAACACCCAGTTCAATCCGGCAAGAGTTGGCGACCCACTCATTATTACGGAGTCTGAGAACATCTTCGTCTGACCTTGGAAGTCCCCGCTCGGTTTATTATCCGCCCCCACATACGTCAGGGCTTTTTCCAGCGCTTCGATAATAGGTGTTGCGTTGTCATCCCTCGCCGCTCTATCTATTAGGTCTTTGAATCCCAACACGTCAAGAAAGGCTACAATCCTCGGTTCAAACGTTCCCATAGCTCCCCCCAGAAACGAGACATCCGACCGCCAATACATTGAGCGACGCTCATCGGCCTCGTAACAACTTAGAGGCTGCGCCCTCGTTTGATTTCACGCCGCGACCGGAAATCTTCCTTAATAAACGCCGGCCTTTGCGGGGCCAATATCAATACCGAAGTTCCCTTTATTATCGTCGCGTCGGGATAACCACGTTATGTATGATCGCTGACTCGATGTTGAATAGTATCCTTCTCGTGGACTGCCCATTCAACCAGATCATATATGATATTCGCTTCGACGAAGTTACGCGCAAAACCCGTTTCTACGAGCAAAGTGACAGCAACCGCGTCTTTGCCTGTTCTTACGCTATAAATAGTTTCCGCTAAGAGGCTCAATGGAAATTTTTCGCCTAGCTTAGCCAGGCGTTCCTTGACACTCTCAACAAGTTCGGTGGGTGCGTATGTCTCAAGCTCGCGTTGCCAGAATAGATGACTAAAGAGGTGGTTCTTTTGCTTTTCGGTCAACGATTTCCAGATATTTGCCGTAATCCGCTTCACATCTTTGTCTTGCACTTCATTTAGAGCATTCTTAATAAGGTCCAGTTCATCGGATTCAATTAAGCGTCCTCCCAAGGTATAGGCTATTTCTAGGCCTCTATTTGGAAGGACAAAGGCGGCTGGAAGCGCTCCAGAGGGATCTGCGACTGTTTCCTGAAGTGCGCGCGTCAGTTGACGCCGCATTTCTGCATTCTGCATGTCACGAGTGACGAGTACCCGTAAGCTTCTGAGGTCGAATGGGATTTCTTGAACATTGTCTGTTATCAGTACCACTGGTTTTTGAATCCCATGCGCTAGTCCGAGTTCGTAGAACACGTTTACATTGCAGCCGGTCAGGTCTGCCAAGAGGACACCAGCCAGCTTGGTTAATCGCCAAACATCCTCCATGATCGGCGAGGGCTTGGACAGGCTGTCAGCTCTCAGTGGCTGAAGGCCCGCATCCCGAATCGCCGGCGCGTAGACACGTCGATACCGATCATCGAAACCAGGCCCGAAAGGCATTATGACAAAGCAGAGCTTCTTAGAGTCTACGACGTGACGACGCTTGCTAGGTTGTATCCTTGAACTCATCTAGAGCGAGATATTAACTTTCTTTGTTGATATCCCCAAAGGGAGAATTAGAAGATTCGTTAATATTTGCTTTGAGGGAACACTTGAGCACCCACTACCCTGTCGCCTTCCGTGTAAAAGCACGACATCAACCCCTACTGCTACGACAAACCCCAATGTTCCTAGGCTGTGGATAACCAGTATTGCGATAACTTGTCGTCAATGTTGACTACGACTGACATTCACCATACATTCGCTGTTACCGCTATCCTAAAACGGCTCTCACTGCCACATTCCCAACAACCAGGGCAATGGCGTTTGGCAGATTACGCGCATTACTATCAATATGCTGGTAAATCTCTTGCCGCCGCATACACCTCCACAAGTCGCAGACTATGCCTCAGCCACGAGATTTACCTTTTGAGAAAACATGGTTCTACTGCTGAGGAATATCAGGAGGAATTACCAACTTGAAATACATCGAAAAAAAACAGCGAGGCAAGATCATCTACAAAATTATCTACAGTGGGTTTTCAAGCGTGAAAAAAAGAGGCTGTATATTATTGAAAATAAAGGTACGCCCGGCAGGACTCGAACCTGCGACCCCCTGCTTAGAAGGCAGGTGCTCTATCCGACTGAGCTACGGGCGCAAAAAGATAAGCCAAAAGTAAAAAGGCAAAAGTTTGACTGACTCACTTTTGCCTTTTGCCTTTTACTTTTGCCTTCAAAGAGTCGGGGCGATTGGATTCGAACCAACGACCTCTCGGTCCCAAACCGAGCGCACTACCTGGCTGTGCTACGCCCCGATAAGCAGGACCAATTCTAAAGGAGCACAGAGCGCGGGTCAATGAGTCGAAAGTCAGAGGGCAGTAGGCAGAAGGCAGAAGGCGGTAGGCAGAAGGCGGTAGGCAGAAGGCGGTAGGCAGAAGGCGGTAGGCAGAAGGCGGTAGGCAGAGGGCGGTAGGCAGAAGGCGGTAGGCAGAAGGCGGTAGGCAGAGGGCGGTAGGCAGA
>JBBPIG010000036.1:41297-43899 GCA_038040445.1 Acidobacteriota bacterium
AGGCAGTAGGCAGAAGGCGGTAGGCAGAAGGCAGAAGGCGGTACCATTTTCCATTTTCCATTTGAGATTTGTCATTTGTCATTTTGGGACAGAGGTTAGGCGAGTCTGCGAGCATTGGAAAATAACAAATGACAAATCTCAAATGGAAAATGGAAAATGGTACCGCCTTCTGCCTTCTGCCTTCTGCCTTCTGCCTTCTGCCTTCTGACCGCCAGTTTGCACGCCGTTCAACGCGTATGTTAGCATCGCCTGCAGGTGCGATATGAGCGAGCAACCGAGTCCTATCAAGCAAACCGTCCTCGATAATGGCCTTACAATCATCTCCGAACGAATGGATCACGTGCGGTCCGCTTCGGTCGGCATCTGGGTCCGCTCGGGCTCGCGGCATGAAGCGGCGCCGCTGAATGGCATCTCGCACTTCATCGAGCACACGCTCTTCAAAGGCACGCGCAATCGAACCTCCCGCGAGATCGCCGTCGAAAGCGACGCCATCGGCGGTCACGTCGACGCGTTCACCAGCCGCGAAGTCGCAGCCTACTATGTCAGGGTTCTGGACGAACATCTTGCGCGAGCCTTTGACCTGCTCGCCGACCTGGTGACCTCGCCGCTCTTCGCCGACGAAGAACTTGACCGCGAGCGCAATGTGGTTACCGAAGAGATCAAGATGGTCGGGGACACTCCCGATGATCTCGTGCATGAGGTATTTGTCGCAAACTTCTGGCCCGATCATCCGCTGGGGCGCTCCATTCTGGGGACGGTTGATACTCTGGCGACTTTCAACCACGAGCGCGTGAGCAATTACTTTTCAAACATCTACACGCCGCGCAATCTTGTGGTCGCCGGCGCGGGCAACCTCGAGCACGAGAGATTCGTGGATATGGTCGGCGGATCTCTGAGCAGCTTGAAGGACAGACCGGTGCATCTATCCGCGTCGGCTCCCCTGCACGCGACGCGGCGCATAGTGCTGGATAAGGACCTCGAGCAGGCGCATCTGGTGCTTGGCACGTGCTGTCCGTCGATGACTTCGGCCGACCGTTACTCGGTTCATGTGTTAAACGTGATACTCGGGGGCGGGATGAGCTCAAGATTGTTTCAAACGATTCGCGAAGAACACGGGCTCGCTTACGCGGTCTACTCGGGTGTGAATGCCTACACGGATGCTGGTTACCTGTCGGTCTACGCCGCGACTTCACCCGAGCAAGTCAGCGACGTCATCAAGCTGAGCGTCGAAGAGTTCAACAGGTTCAAGAGCGAGCCGGTGTCGGAAGCGGAGCTTCAACGAGCGAAGGATCAGCTAAAGGTGTCGATCATGCTCAGTCTGGAATCGACCTCCGCGCGCATGAGCAACCTCGCACGGCAAGAGATTTTCTTCGGCCGCCAGTTCACGCTCGACGAGATTCTCGATCGTATCAACCAGGTGACGAGGTCCGATGTGCAGCGCGTGGCCGGCGAGATATTCAGCGGCGACGAACTGGCCATCACCGCAGTAGGACAGCTCGGTTCCCTGGATCTCGATCGCGCACAAATTGCAGTGTAGTCAGTAGTCCGTAGTCCGTAGCTAAAGAGCCTTGTGGGTTCGGACAGTCGGGCCACTGACAGCGGACCACTCTACGGACTACGGAACTACGGACCACGGATTACGGACTCTTCCATGACTCTTCCATGAGATTGATCATCTTAGGCAGCGGAAGCTCTGGCAACGTGCTCTACATCGAGTCGGGCGCGACCAGCGTGCTGGTCGATGTCGGGCTTTCAGCAAAAGAAACCGCGCGCCGAATGACCGAAGCCGGACTTGATCCCACCAGGCTCTCCGCGGTTGTCGTCACCCACGAACACACAGACCACATGAAAGGCATTCGCGTTTTTGCTTCGACTGCCGGGGTGCCCGTCTTCATGTCCGAAGCGACACGCGCGGAGTGCAAGTTCCCCGACGACGGCGAGAAGATTCCCTGGGGCGAGACCATTGCTTCCAGTGAGCCCTTCCAGATCGGCTCGATGAACTTCTACCCGTTCACGATACCTCACGACGGCGTGGATACTTTTGCGTTCACCGTCGAGTCGGAAGGCGTGAAGGTTGGAGCAGTGACCGACCTCGGCTACATCACCCAGTTGGTGGCCGAACGATTGCGCGGCTCGACCCTCGTGATGATTGAATCAAATCACGACCGGGATATGCTGAAGGTCGGGCCTTACCCGTGGTCGGTGAAGCAGCGCATCGCCAGCAACATCGGACATCTGTCGAACGATGAGACGGCTCGATGGATACGCGAAGACTTTGACGGGCAGGCTGAGTATTTGGTGCTCGCGCATTTGTCGCGCCAGTGCAATCATCCCGAGCTTGCGAGGCTGTCGGCGCTTCAGGCGCTCGATTATCACGGTTCGTTGTTTTTTCCGAGAGCCGAAGAGCGAGTGAGGATCGCGCTGCCGGATCGGGCAAGTGAGTGGTTTGAACTTTAGAGAGCGGGGTTAGGGGCTGGGGGTTAGGGGCTGGTTGCGGCCCCCCCCCCCCCCCCCCCCCCCCCCCCCCAAATTGGAGTTGAAACCGAAACCCCCCCCCGGAGTGGGGCCGGTTTTGCGACCCAAAAAAAATTTAGAAATGTGG
>JBBPIG010000037.1 GCA_038040445.1 Acidobacteriota bacterium
ACACATCCTCTCATCGGCGCTCTTCCGAAGTAACGTGTTTAACAGACGATGGATTAGTCAGGCTTAGGGTTCCATCGTCGGAGGCCGAAACGATGCGGCTGCCATCGGGGGAAAAGGCGCACGCCTCCACCTCATATGTGTGGCCCTTGAGGGTGGCCAGTTCGGCTTTCTTAGTATCCCAAAGCTTCAGGGAGAAAAGCCCAGCCGAAACGATGCGGCTGCCATCGGGGGAAAAGGCGCACGCCACCACCTCCTTCGTGTGGCCCGCAAGGCTGGCCACTTCGGTCCCTGTCTGAGCATCCCAAAGCTTCAGTGTGCTCTCGAAGAGCCCGGAAGCCGAAACGATGCGGCTGCCATCGGGGGAAAAGGTGCAAGCCTTCACCTCACACGTATGGCCCGCAAGGGTCGCCAGTTCGGCTCCTGTCTTAGCATCCCAAAGCTTCAGGGTCGTATCGACGGACGCCGAAACGATGCGGATGCCATCGGGGGAAAAGGCGCACGCACGCACCGTATCTGTGTGGCCCCTGAGGGTGGCCAGTTCGGCTCCTGTCTTAGCATCCCAAAGCTTCAGGGTATCATCCCCGGAACCCGAAACGATGCTGCCGCCATCGGGGGAAAAGACGCACGCCGTCACCCACCCTGTGTGGCCCTTGAGGGTGCCCAGTTTCGCTCCTGTCTTAGCATCCCAAAGCTTCAGGCTCTTCCGGGAAGCCGAAACGATGCGACTGCCATCGGGGGAAAAGGCGCACGCGTTCACGCCCCCCCTTTCACCACGCTCTTTTTTTTGTGGCCTGCAAGGGTGGCCAGTTCGGCTCCTGTCTTGGCATCCCAAAGCTTCAGGGTATCATCCTTGGACGCCGAAACGATGCGGTTGCCATCGGGGGAAAAGGCGTAAGCCTCCACCGAATCCGTGTGACCCTTGAGGGTGGCCAGTTCGGCTCCCGTCTTAGCATCCCAAAGCTTCAGAGTGTTGTCCGAGGAAGCCGAAACGATGCGGCTGCCATCGGGGGAAAACGCGCAGGCGTCCACCCAAAACGTATGGCCCGCAAGGGTGGCCAGCTCGGCGCCTGTCTGAGCATCCCAAACCTTCAGGGTGTTGTCCCAGGAGGCCGAAACCACGCGGCTGCCATCGGGGGAAAAGGCGCACCCCACGACAAAACTTGTATGGCCCTCAAGGGTCATCAAGCAAGCCGAGCGTGATTGAGGCTTATTCACATACTGAAACCAGGGGCGAGTTTCAAGTCCCACTTCCATGCGGGCGTGCGCAGCGCGAGCAGGCGCCGTAGAGTCCGGCTCATTCGCCGCCTGTTGGAAAGTGAGCGCAGCCTTCCTGACCAGCTCGTGACTCTGGGCATGCACAAAGCGGGCAAAGTCATCCAGGCCGGATCGCGATTCAACCGGAACACCTTCCGCACTCAACGCGGATTCATAGTCTGCTCCCAGGTCGTAGGTCATCGCCGCCTGGCATTTCAACTCGATGAATTGCAGGTCACAAAGTATTCCAACCAGCGCCTCCCAGTTTCTTGCCCTCATTTGCTGGTGAGGGAGTTCATCGAGGGCGCGCGCATACGGCTCTCTCCACCGCTCGTTCAGGTAGTCCGCTATCGCGCTATGTGCAGCATCGCGACTGCTTTTCTCCGATAGATACCGTTTCCCAACTGCTTCCTTGAGCTGACCATGAAAGAAGTCGATCACGCCGGAACGTTCGAACAGATAGGCGCTCAGGGAACGGTAGAGGCGGCTCCATAACATGTCAGGTAGTTTGGGCGCCTCGGCGGCAGGTTCAATGCGCGGCGCATGAGCTTTGAGCAGCGTCTGTAACTCTTCCGCGGTCATACCGTGGCGCCCGCAAGCAATGTAAGACATGCAATCACCGACAAGCGCAGGATTGAAGTCGGATTCGATGCGTTCCAGCACCTGATCGAACAGAGCGGGCACGTTGTCGGGAAGCCTGTTGATTCTGCCGCCCAGCTCTTCGAACTTGCCGAAGACCCGCAGTTCTTCCAGTGCTACCAGAATGTACAGCGGATTTCCCTGTTCTACTTTTCGATAAAACTCCCGCTCCACGTCAGGGTTTGGAAACTCGTGACGGATTTCGCGCAAGTACGTCCCGGCCAACTCTCTTATCTCCGGAGCGGTGAGTCCCGTGACGGTCTCTTCCGGCGGCTTGATCCTTCGCTGCAGCATCGCGTCGCGCGCGTCGCCTTTCAGAGTGCTGATCACCACGCGCACGTTCTTAGGCAGCACCTGAGGAAGCCAGTGCATGGAGTGCGCGTGATCGGACTGCTCCAACTGGTTTACCGCATCGATGATGATCAACAGGTTTCGCTGCTCGCTCGCGCTTGTTAGCAGCTCGGGAAACAGCTTGAGTAATTCTTTGATATCCTCTGGCGCATCTTCAGTGACGCCGGTGGCGCGGTTTAGATGCGTGCACAACCTGCGCAGCATCTGGCGCAGACTCGTGGAAGAAGGGAATGCCCCGACAAAATGCCCGAGGATCAGCCAGTCCGGATGCAGGCGCAATGCTTCTTCGGTGAAGCGGGCCATCAAAGCGGACTTGCCGCAGCCGGGTTCTCCGATGATCACCAGCAACGATGGATTCTCATCGCCGTTGCAGAATCCGTGCATGCGGTCGAGCAGATCGCGGCGGCCAACGAAGCGACGCGTGCGGTCGGCCATGAACAACTCATGAAGCTCGGCTTCCTGCCCCAGCCAGTCTCTCTCTTCACTGGGCGCCTGCTCTGCCTCGGCTTCGATCCGCTCCCAAAGCGTGTTCAGAACAAGCTGCCCAAACGCCTCGATGCCGTCATATTCGGAATGTGGCAACTCTGCATCTACAATCTCCTTCTTCAGCGCATCGAGCTTGTCCCGATCATCCTGGTTCTGCTCGAAGAAGTCGATTGTCTTTGTGCCTGCAATCTGGCGAGAGAGAGCTTCGCTCCGGAAGAAGAAGAAGCTTCGGTCCTTCTGGTAGATCGAATAGCGCTCGAACACAGAGCGGATGATGTCTGCATCTTCCGGCGCTACATCTTCCTGCAGGAGATACTTGTGTCTATCCGTATCCCAGTTGTAGCAGCGGACCAGGCAGTCCTTCTGCTCGATCGAGAGAGTCTGTCCTTCGAGCTGAACTTCGAGTTGATCTGCGAGCTGATCTGCGAGGATCTTGCGCAGGTCCACTACCTGCTTCGGAATGCTCCCGTGCAATACTCCGTGATAGATTTCTTGTGCGGTGATGGAGTGGCGGTGACCTTCGGGAACAAAACCATAACGATGCCCCAGGATTCCGAGAAAGTAGGGGCGGCAACTATCGATCTCATCCAGACAAATGTCGAGCGCCTTTCCGTGTTCGGCATCGGCCTCGGTAACACCCCAGCGAAGATCCACGTCGACCAGTTGCACGTGTTTGGTTCGACATCTTTCTTTCAGTTCGGGAAACACCACGCGAACCAGATGATCGCGCTCAAGGTGCATATCCCGAAAGGTCGAGGAGATGAAAACCCGTACCGTCTTCCAACCTGCTGCCATTGAGCAACCTCTGTGATTCGACTCTATCGGTTCCCTGTGATCACGCTGATGTAGTCTACTCCGTGCTCATCGGCTTAGCATCCGTCGCAGCAAGCAGATAATACTAAGTGGGTTTTGTGCGACCTTCGGGTTGTGAGAGGATAGGCTCCTGCTGTGATTGCCAGGGGCGAGGAGAACTCAGATGAAACACGGTGATCCGTTGAAATCCGAACATCGCTCAGACTGGCAATGGCGTATCGGCCTGCTTGTTGCCGCGACCGCTTTTGGGTTTGGCGCTTTCGGGCTGTGGGAATACGAGAGCGCCGCGGAACACGGCGCCCACCCGGATGCCGTCTCGGTCTTCTACCATACGCTGCAGTTGTTCATTCTTCACGCGCCTCATCTGGAACACGCGGCGCCCTGGCAACTGCACGTCGGCCGAATGCTCGCCGCGGGGTTGTTCTTTGCAGCCGCCGGCAAGGCTTTCGTTAAAGTGTTTCGCGATGAACTCTTGCTGGTGCGACTGTGGTTGCCGTGGCGGCGGGGACACGTGGTTGTTTGCGGTCTTGGTGACCTGGGTCTGCGTTTGGCGCTCGATGGGCGGAAGCGGGGGCGGTTTGTTGTGGCCATCGAGAAGCATTCTGCTTCAGGCGCGTTGGAGCAAGCGCGCGCGTGCGGGGTGCTGGTAATAGAAGGGGATGCGCGCGACCCCGCGCAGTTGCGCCGGGCGCGAGTAGAGCGTGCTGAGTTTCTTGTTGCTGCTTGTCCGGACGATCACACCAACGTAGCCGTCGCCTCGATCGCCGGCCAGTTTGCGCAACGGGAGAAACTAGGAGCCCCGCTTGTTTGCCGCCTCTTGATTCGCGACCCTGAGCTTCGCGCGATCGTCAGCGACGAAGCCCTCTTCCCTCACACAGGACCGGGCTATCGAGTCAATTTCAGCGATCTCGACCTCGAGGCTACCGCGGCTAGACAGGCGTTGCGCCGGTATCCGCTCGACTTCGAGTCAATTCAGCAGGACGACCAGACCGCGGTTCATCTGGTGGTGATCGGCTTTGGCCAGATCGGCAAGAGCCTTGCGCTGCAAGCGGCACGCATAGGCCACTTTGCCAACGAAGTTGGGGGAGGCCACATGCAGCTTCGGATCACCGTTGCGGACACGGATCCGAGCGGCTGGAATGGCTTCGCGTCACGATACAAGAACCTGCAGAAGGTGTGCGCCGCGGATTTCTTTGTGCATAAGCTCGGCGATGCCGGCTTCATCAGCGCGCTTGCCGCTCTTAGTCCGGCGGCGGGCTCGCGCCTCGCATTGGTCACCTACGCTATCTGCATCGAAGGCGAAGAAGAAGACAATAATTGTGACCGAACCAACCTGCGGCTGGGGTTGGAACTGTCGAAGCTATTAGCCGGCCGTCCGGCGAGGGTGTTGATTCATCAGACTTCTTCTGGCGGCTTCGCCTCGTTGTTCCCGAACCAAGGTCGTGGCCGCGGACTGAGCAATAATATCCACGCATTCGGGATGGAAGAAGGCGTGTACACCTGGGACGTTCTGTTGCACGAAAGTGAAGATGACCTGGCGAAAGCCGTGCATGAAAACTATCAGGCCACGAGCGGCGAGGCAGGGGTGCCGCGTTGGGGGGAACTCCCGGAGCACTTTAAGGAATCCAACCGGCAGGCCGCGGACCATATTCCGATCAAGCTCCGGGCGCTTGGTTACGTCGACCGTCCCGTTGATGAACGCACCGAGCGAATCGGGCGCTTCGATGAAAAGCAGATGGAGCTGCTCGCTAAGATGGAACACGCTCGCTGGTGCGCCGAACGCTTTCTCGCTGGTTGGGAATACGGAAAGCCGACCGCGCGCGAACTCAAGATCAACGAAAGCCTCGTGCTCTGGAATGAGCTCAAAGAGAAGGACAGGAAGAAGGATTGGAACCAAATCAACGCGATTCCGGAGATTCTCCGCCTGGTGGGGCGGGGCATCTACCGAAAGGAAGATTGAGCGACTCGCATCGCCCGCGCGGGTGACCCACTGCCCCAGCCCGGATCAACGACTCTTACGTCGAGAGCACTAAACTCAACATTCGATGTTCTCAACGAACCGATCTCAACTCCGCAACTCAATCCGCTAGCCCGCGCGCCGTCGCCGTCCTCGCGAAATCGTAACATTCTCGTGCTGCTGTCTCGCGGCACGCTGCTCGCACCCACCTAGAAACGAACTACAAGAACTCAACGCTAGCTTGAAGGCAAGAGGCGCGATGACCAAGACGATGATTGGCAGTCGGGTAGATCATCGTCGCTTTCGCGACCGGCGTTCGGTTCAGAGTCAGCTAACGAGATGGCGGTGACCGATTGTGACTTGCTGCTATTGAAGATTGAGAAACCGGAACGAACGCTAGCTTTGCGCGCGGATAACCCGTGTGACTTTGAGACCGCGCACGCCGCCCGATTGTTGATGTGGTCTGATTTAAGAGAGCGGCTTATCGAGCGGATCGTTTCAACGTGCGAATCGAAAACCGCGGAGGTAGATGAAATGACAACCAGTCTCGGCAAATTGAGCCTGATCGCGCTTGCTTTCTGCGTTCTGAACGGTGTTACGAATGCGCAGACACAATCTCAGGCGCGAGCTTCGAGGTTCGAGGTAGCGACGTTCTTCGGAGCGATGATCGCCGGCAAACAAGTAGCGCGCAGAGTCAATGCAACGGGAGGCGAGCAACTGATAGCGAGACTGGATCACGGGGGTGCGCTCGGCTTGCGAGCCGGCGTACACAGCGAGCTGATTGGCTTGGAAGCTAATTTTCTCACCACCGGCAACGCCGTGGTGGTCAGGAATGAGTTTGGCGTGCTGTTTCCCCATCACGCTGAAACGCCTTTGCTTTACTCCGGCGAGGCGCTGCTTTATCCGCTTCGCAGGGCGGTCAGAGAGGGCAGGGTACGGCCTTATGTAACGAGCGGCATAGGAGGGATGTTGATATCCGCCGACCTCGACAACATCAACGATCAGGAACCACACCACCGTTTGATGTGGAATGCGGGAGGCGGAGTGAAACTGTTTGCCGGCAAAGCGCCGGCAGTTTTTGTCGACGTCCGATTCACAAATCATCGGTTGCTTGGCTCACGCGGAACGGGCGCGATTGATCTCCGCTCGATAGCCGTGGGAGTGGGTTATCGGTTCTGAGAGGGAGGCGCGCGCGAGAAAAGAGATATCAATTTCGCGCAAAGAAGCGAAGACGCTTAAGACGCAAAGGAAGGAAATGCAGGACAATATCTTTGAAGCCTTTCTAAAGCGCCAATACCAGGACGGCATCGCGCTGGCTGCATCGAGCGATCTTATCGAGATCTATCCGATGGCCGGCGATCCGCCGGACCGCTACATCGCCGAGTTTCGATGCAAGGGGCTGATGCGGTCCGAGGGTGGTGACGTGGTTGAAGCCGATCGTTTCGAGGTCGGCATCTGGTTTCCGTCCGACTACCTTCGGCGCGCCGAGCCGTTTCAAGTTCTGACCTGGCTGGGGCCGTTTGACGTGTTTCACCCGAACATCAGCGACAAGGCGCCCTTTATCTGCGTCGGCAAGCTGGCGCCGAACACGGCTCTTGTCGACATTTTGTATCAGTGCTTCGAGATCATCACCTACAACAAGGTGACGATGAGGGAGGACGACGCACTCAACAGAGAAGCCTGCGTGTGGGCGCGTGAGAATCAGCACAGGTTTCCGATCGATCGGCGCCCGCTCAAGCGGCGCGCGCTAGACCTGCAGGTCGAATATGTTGAGCCTGCAGGTCGAACAAGTTGAGAAGGTGGGATGAACGGGTGGCTTATCCGGCAAACAGACGAGACGGCAGAGTCCTTGAGTCGCTGAAGAAGTGCGCGGCCTCCGCCGAACAGAGCGGCGGCGGCCGCTGGAGTTTCGCGCTGGGGAACGGCAAGTCGTTCGCCGTTACCGCGCGAGCCGTCGACGAGTGGCTGCTTCTTGATCTGCCGCTGACCGATAGAATCGCGCGCGGCGAAATGTGGGACCTGCTTCGGATGAATGCGACCCTCGAAGGGCCGAGCAAGTTCGTGCTGATGCCGGACAACCGCTCCGTTCACCTCCGCGCGGACATACCCCTGTTCGAGGAAGAGTATGGCGAGACCGAGTGCGAGGGCGAGACGGACGACGACCCGGCGCGACGGGTCGAGACAGCGTGCGCGGGACTAAAAGCGGCGCTTCGGAGCTTTCGGGGCGAGGCGACGAACAAACGCGTGGTGAAATCAGGTCAGAGTGAGGGCGTGGATGAGAGCCGCGCTCAGGAGCTTCAGCGTTTGTGTGGCGAAGCCGGCTGGCCGTTCATCGAGCGCGCGGCGGGAAAGCTCGCGATTGATCTCGACGCTCGAGGAGGCTTCTATCAAGCGCTGGTTGAACAGCGTAGTTCCGGTGCTCACGTGTCGGTTGAGGTCGCGGTTTGCGACGCTCTTGCTGCGACGAGCCGTCAGGCGATCAGCACCTTGCTGCTCAAGACCGGAGGAGTTGTGAGGATGGCTCGCCCGTCGGTCGACGAACAGGAGAGCCGTGTCGCGGCGCGGTTCGAAGTTGCGTTTGTCGCCCCGCCGACCGCGATTGAATTGGCGCACGCGCTTTCGTCCCTGTCAGTCGCGTGTTCACTTTGCGGACGCGAGACGCAGGCTCTGAGGGATGAAACTATCGCCAACGACTATCTGGCAATCGCAGGTATTGCCGCGGGCCCTGCGGAAGTCAGAGAAGAAGCAATGCACTCCGCGGCTGATTGAGAAAGGGAGGTCAAAAACAATGGGAACGCCACAACAGTTGGGCATTGGGCTTCAGGTAAGCGACGTGTCAGGCCAGAAGCTGCACAATGTCAGCAACGTGCCGCCCGATGCAACGGTCGGAGAGTTGATACAGGGAATGCTGTCGCAGATGAATCTGCCGCAGAACGATGTAAGCGGGCGCCCGCTTACGTATCACGCGCTACTCGAGCGCGAGGGGCGCCACTTGCACGCATCCGAACGCGTCGGCGATGCAGTTCAAAATGGCGACAAGGTCGTTCTGCAGCCGAATATCGATGCCGGCTAGGAAAAGAAGGAGAATTGAAAAATGAAAATTGAAAATGGAAAAATGCAAATTGCACTCGAGCATCGGGTCCCACATCGATCTGGGATCCTCGATCCTCGATCTGCGATCTGCGATCTGAGATTAGCCATCAGCAATTTGCAATTTCAAATTTGCAATTTGCAATTTTCAATATCCTGTTTCCACGCTAAGAGGGGTCGTCATGCCGACTAATGGATATCGCTACGTCGTAGAGCTGTTTCGCGAGGATGACACGCCGCTCGGGCAGGCTTCCGTAAAAGTGGACTGGGGGCCTGCCGAGGAGTGGGCCAAGTTCGAAGCGCTGCGCCGAGGCGAAACCGGCTCGAATGAAACAGGCCGCGTCATCTCGATTCAGCCGCTCTGGCTGCGCGAAGCCGGAGAACCGTATCTCCAAGGGTTCCGCGTGGCCGTCATCGGAGGCGGCCGCGAAGTAGCCACAGATTTCTCGAGCAGCTACTTCAAAGGGATCGCGGCTCAGGCGTCGAGTCATTTCATTGAGAATGGACGACTCGAAACCGGCGCGCGCTTCCGATACCTGGCCGCTGCGTTTCGGGAGCAGAGTGAGCAGCCGAACGGCTCACGATTTCAGTTCAC
This sequence comes from Acidobacteriota bacterium, assembly GCA_038040445.1. NCBI lineage: Bacteria > Pseudomonadati > Acidobacteriota > Blastocatellia > Candidatus Onstottus > Candidatus Onstottus frigus. The sequence continues at coordinate 9,186 of JBBPIG010000037.1, forward strand.
GACCGAAGAGGTCACGCGGCCGATCGCGATTAAGGATTCGTCGCTTGCCGAAGCCGTGGCCGGGTCTGTGCCCGGCGGTACGATGTGCGCGGGCGATGTGCCGGTCTTCGTGCCTCGATGTGTACTGGACGAAGCGGTCACTCTGAGCCGCGAAGCCGGGGCTAAGGAGACGGGTGGAATCCTGATCGGACATCTCCATAGGGATGCCGCGGTTCCGGATGTCTTCGTTGAAGTGACTGCTCAGATTCACGCGCGGCACACCGAAGCCAATTTGACCAGGCTGACGTTCACCGCCCAGACGTGGACCGAAGTTCAAGGTGCGATCGACCTTCGCCGAAAGGACGAGATCATGCTCGGCTGGTGGCACTCGCATCCGGTGCGCGAGTGGTGCAAGGACTGCTCGGCCGAGCGGCAACAGGTCTGCAAGATGGCCGGAGACTTTTTCAGCGCGCACGATCACGCGCTGCATCGCACGGTGTTCCCGAGCGCTTACAGCATCGCGCTGGTGGCGAACGACCTTCCGAATGGCGAGGTGACTTTCTCCGCCTTCGGATGGAGAGAAGGCTTGCTGGAGTCTCGCGGGTTTTATGTTGCTGGTACTCAACAACAGAGTGCCGTCACTTCGTAGAGAGCGAGGTCACGGAGAAGAATTGAAAATTGAAAATTGAAAATTGCAAAATGCAAATTTGAAAATGCAAATTGCAATCGAGCATCGGGTTCAACTTCGATCTGCGATCTACCGTCGGCAATTTTCAATTTTCAATTTTCAATTGTCTAGTTCACGAAGATGCCTTAACCGAAGGATGCCGAACAAGTTCAAGTGGAGACGAAAATGATGCGGTCGCGACAAGATGCTGACATAGAAACTTTGCTCAAGCAGCTTACCGCCGTTGGTGATGAAGCTCCTTCGATCGAGGAGAAGGTGCAACTCGCCCATTTGATTCGCGGGCAGTCGAGAGAAGCCGGACAGCAGGTCGATCATTTCCTGATAGACCAGGTGACGCGACTGCGGTCGGGCCTGGATGAAGCGCGAGTCACTCACGAGAAGCTTCAGTCGATGCTCGATGAACTGACGTCGCCGCCCTGGCATCCGGCGATCTTTCTCGGTCTCGCTCCCATGGAAAGCCGCGAGGCCGCAATGGTGATGTACGGCAACTCGCGCCGGGTTGTGACGATTTCTGATGATATAGACCACTATTCGCTGGCAGTAGGCGACGAGGTGCTGCTCGGCAACGAACTAAACGTCGTCGTCGGCAAGTCGCCCTACAACTTTTTTCAGAGTGGCGAGACTGCCAGGTTCGACCGCTACATGCCCGATCGACGGTTGGTGATCAAGCATCGAGACGACGAAGTCATCGTCGATGGCGCCGACTCGCTGGATCGCAACGAGCTGAAACCCGGCGATCTGGTTCGATGGGACCGGAGCGCGTGGATGGCGTTTGAACGCGTCGAGCGCTCGCAGGGAACCGAGCTCTTTCTCGAGGAGACTCCGCAAGAGAGCTTCGAGAACATCGGAGGGCTCGAACGCCAGATCGAGGGGCTTCAACGGTCGATTCAATTGCACCTCTACCATGCCGACACGGCGCAAAAGTATCAGCTTCGTCAGAAGGGCTCGGTGCTTCTGGTAGGACCGCCGGGTACCGGCAAGACGATGATGGCGCGCGCACTTGCGAACTGGCTCGGAACGATTTCGAAGTCGGGGCGCGCTCGCTTCATGAACATCAAGCCCGCGAGCCTTCACAGCATGTGGTACGCGCAGAGCGAGGCAAACTACCGCGAGGCGTTCCGCGTCGCGCGCGAGGCGGGAGACCAGGAACCGGAGGTGCCGGTAGTGATGTTCTTCGACGAGGTAGACTCGTTGGGCGCATCGCGTGGGCAGTCGTTAATGCGGGTTGACGATCGCGTGTTGACTGCGTTCATGACCGAGCTTGACGGGCTGGATTCGCGCGGAAACGTACTGGTGGTCGCGGCGACCAATCGCCGCGACGCGATCGACCCCGCGCTGTTGCGGCCGGGCAGGCTCGGCGATCTGGTGCTCGAAGTTCCGAGGCCGAATATGAAGGCCGCGCGGGAGATCTTACGCAAGCATCTACAATCCGGCATACCGTACGCGCTCGAGGGCTTTGCCGCAAACGCCGCGCGCCGCGAGATCATCGAGTCGGCTGTGTCGAGGATCTACTCGCCGAACGGCGACAGCGAGCTGCTGGCGATCACGTTTCGCGACGGCAAGCGCCGCACGGTACGGGCGAAGGAGCTGATCAGCGGCGCGAGCATTGCCAAGATTGCGCTGGCGGCAAAGGAGCGCGCATGCGTGGAGGAAATTGAAACCGGGCAGTCCGGTGTGGGACTGAAGCACGTGTTGTCGGCGATCGCTGACGAGCTGGAATGCCTTGCGGGGTCGCTGACGTCGGCGAACTGCCGCGATTACCTCACCGACTTGCCCCAGGACGTTGATGCGGTGCGAGTCGAACCGATTCGGCGCAAAGTGCCGCGACCGCACGCGTACTTGCACGTTGCGTGAGGGAGGGCGGGAGAAGGATTTCAGATTTCAAATCTCAGAGTGGTGCTTTGAGATCCCGGACGTTTTGAGAAACGGTGATATCAGAAATAACAATTTGGGACTTGAATGATCGAGATTTGGAATCTGAAATCTGAAATTTGAAATTCGTCCTTCGAATCGACGCAAAGTCCGGCCGCCACGCTAGACAGGGATTGAAATGAGAGAGAGCGGAACCAAAAATCAACCGCGTAACCGAAAGCCGGAGCGCAAGTGCCTGCCCAAGCTGTGCGGTGCGGATATTGAGCTCGGTAATTTTCTCCTTGGCCTAGAGACCAAACGCGGGACAGGTTACGAGGCGTCGCGCCTGTTGTTGCGGGAGATCGACGGCCTGCCGCGAGTCCAGAAGTCCCGTGGCGAGGCGTGCGATTGCGCTGCGTGCAGGCGCGCTCGAAGCTCCTCGGACGCCGGCGACGGGGCGAGTACTCGAGGCTCGAACGGCCAGGTCGCGGTGAATCCGCAGGATTGGGGCCGCAAGTATCTCGCTTCAAACGGCGGCTGCGTTTACATCGACCTCGATCATCTCGAGCTATGCTTGCCCGAAGTGCTGAGTGCTTACGACCACGTCGCGTGTTGGCACGCGATGTTAAGAATCGCCCGCGCGGCGCTCGAGGCGGCTAACGAAAAGCTACCCGCGCGAAACAAGATTCAGGTGCTGGTCAACAACAGCGACGGGAAAGGCAACTCATATGGCAGCCACCTCGACTTTCTGATAACTCGTCAGGCGTGGGAGAACATCTTCCGGCGAAAGATTCACTACATGCTGTACCTGGCGGCGTTTCAAGCGTCGAGCATCGTCTACACGGGGCAGGGAAAAGCCGGAAGCGAGAATAGTGCGCCGGACGTTTCGTTTCAGTTGTCCCAACGCGCCGACTTCTTCGAGCAGTTGGTGGGATCGCAGACGACTCATAATCGCCCTATCGTGAACAGCCGCGACGAGCCCCTTTGCGGAAACCGCCGCGGCCGGGACGATGATGACGCTTCGCAAGAGATGGCCCGGCTGCACGTGATCTTTTTCGACAACACGTTGTGCCACACCGCGAGCCTGTTGAAAGTCGGAGTGATGCAAATCGTGTTGTCGATGATTGAGGCCGAGCAGGTGAATCCCGAATTGCTGCTCGACGATCCGGTGGAAGCGGTTGTGCGATGGAGTCACGATCCGACGCTTCAAGCCCGGGCGATGATGACGTCAGGCGAGGAACTGACCGCAGTCGAGCTTCAGTTGCGATTTCTGGAAGACGCGAAAGGTTTCGTCGAGCACGGAGGGTGCGACGAAATAGTCCCTAGGGCAAACGAGATTCTTGCCTTGTGGGAGGACACCTTGCTCAAGCTTCAGGCGGGCGATTTCGAACCGCTTGCGCCGAGACTCGATTGGGTGTTGAAGCTTTCGATCTTGCAGCAGGTGCTTGATGAGCGGCCGGACCTGACCTGGGATTCGCCTGAGATCAAACATCTCGATCTTCTCTACTCCAGCCTGGACCCGTCGGAGGGTTTGTATTGGGCTTATGAAGAAGGCGGATTCGTAGAGCGCGTGGTGGGTAACGAGCAGATCGAACGCTTCACGGTCAGTCCGCCTGAAGACACGCGCGCGTGGACTCGGGCGATGCTTCTGCGATGGGCCGGGCCGGACGGCGTAGATGATGTGGATTGGGATGCGATTGGTTTCAAGACGGGGTATGAGCGCTACAGGACCATCTATCGCAAGCTCGAGCTGGCCAATCCGCTCGCGTTTAGTAAGGAAGCTTGCGAGCGCGCCTTCGAAAATGCGACTACGCTTGACGAGTTGCTTGATGCGCTGGGAGCGGCAGAGAGCAATATGCAAGGCGAATCGAAACGTGAGGGAGAGGCGAGGATTGAATTGGCTCCAATCGGTTTCAGTGCGCCGCGCAAAGACAAGAGGGAAAAAGGGAGGACGTTGAGATGACAATGCGTGAAAGGCTCGAAGACGATCGGCCACCGGATGAGCGAGACCCAGCCGGTGATGCTTCGGGAGACGCCAACTTGCGGCGAATGCGGCTTGCGGGTGAGAGCCTGCTTGCCGCGGGCGCGGATGCCATTCAAAGAGCTTTATCGGGCAACAGCGAATCATTCTTGAAAGCCACCCGTCAACAGGGAGGTCAATAGCCATGGCCGAAAGGCTAATGGGGGTAGAAACTGAATACGCGCTCAGCGCCATGACGGAGTGGCACGGCGGCTTCGACCAAACCGAGCTCTTGAAGAAATTGTTCGGAGTGGCCCGGAGAAGGCTTGTGCACCTGCCCGACGTGCACGGCGGCATGTACCTGGGAAACGGCTCGCGATTCTATATCGACTACGGCAATCACCCTGAGTTGACCACGCCCGAGTGTACAAACCCGTGGGACGTAGTTCGGTACATTCTCGCCGGCGAGCGAGTGCTCGCGAACCTGACAGAAGAGCTCGAGCGCGAACTGCGAGAGTGCAAGCTGATGCTGTTCAAGTCGAATGTCGACTACGGCGGCACCTATGTGACCTGGGGCTGCCATGAGTCGTACCTGCATCGCGCGTCGCCCAGCGCGATGTCGGACGAAATCATCCCCCACCTGGTCACGCGGATCATCTACACGGGAGCGGGCGGGTTCGATTCCGTGTCCAGGGGATTTGAGTTCACTCTTTCGCCACGGGTGCCTCACCTGGCAAACGTGGTGTCGAACAATTCGACCTCTGATCGTGGGATTTTTCACACAAAGGATGAGTCGCTGAGCAAGCCTGGCTATCACCGGCTTCACATCATCTGCGGCGAAAGCCTGTGCTCGGAGACCGGCATGTGGTTGAAGGCGGCGACGACCGCTTTGGTGGTCGCGATGGTAGAAGCCGGGCTGCACCCCGGTCACGGGGTTGGTCTACGCTCGCCCCTGCAAGCTATGCAAACCATCGCGATGGACCAGTCGTGCGCTAAGAGTGTGGAAACGACCACAGGGCGGCGTCTTAGCGCAATCGAGATCCAGTATCACTACCTGAGCATGGCCGAGAAACACGCCGGTGACCCGTGCATGCCGGCGTGGGCGGAAGAAGTCTGTTGCAAGTGGCGGGCGATGTTGAATAGCTTGCTCGACGCCCCTGAATCGGTGGCGGCGAATCTGGATTGGGCAATCAAACGCTCGGTGTACGAGGGCTATGCAAACAGCAAAGGTGTTGCGTGGAGCTCGCTTCCTCAGTGGACGCGCGTGCTCCAGGAGGTTCGTCAGGTGGTCGACGTCGGTGGTGAATATGACCAGCCGCTGAGCGCCGAGCACATTCTGAACGAGTGGAGCACGGCGAAGCCGGCAATGAAACGACTGACGGAGTTCACTGATCGGAACGGTCTTAGCTGGGATGCGATCGAATCGGTGCTCAAGCTCAGAGAGGAGCTCTTCGAGATCGACACACGGTTTGGGCAAATCGGCGGGCAAGGTATTTTTGCGAGTCTCGATAGAGCGGGTGTGCTGAAACATCATGTTCCGGGAGTGGACAACATAGAATACGCTGCTACTCATCCGCCCGCGGCCGGGCGCGCGCGTGTTCGAGGAGAGGTCGTCCGCCGGCTGGCCGGTCAGAATGGATACTACAAGTGCGACTGGCAAGGCGTGGTCGATCTGGTAGCGAAACGGGTGCTCGATCTATCGGAGCCGTTTGAAAGCGAAGAGCGGTGGCTCAACCTGGACGAAGCTCAAGCGAGCAGCCTTAGTCCGTTTATCGAGTTGCTCAGCCGGGAGGGGTTGAGAGGGGACACCACCGTCTGGCGTTCAGCGTCGAATTGCCTTGCGCGCTAAGGAGAAACGACCGGTGTTCGAGTTGGAACAAGAGCTGGCCAAGAGACTGAAGCATCTGCGGGTTCATATCGACGTGGCGGATAACGACACGGTCTTGCTGCGGAATGTTCCGGCGAACGATCAATTCTTCAGCAAGCCGCGGACGAATCTGCTCATCAAACGGCCGCGCAAAGGAATGCCGTACCTGATCTGTGTCGATGAAGACCTGGACTACACCGGGTCGGATTCCGCTATGGCGCGCGCGTTCGTTGGCGGTCACACGCAGCAGGGTTGGCGGGTGCTATTCGTCGGGCACGACGTTCGAGCGAACATTCAGCAGGTGATCGAGGAGGCGCTCGACGCCGTAGGCTTCGACGGTCGCGAGCCCGAGTTGAAGCCGCTTGCGCCAGGCATGGAGCCCGAGACTCGGGGAAAGCTTCTTGCGAGCTTTGCCACGGAGATTCGCGTTCGCGCGGCGGACGCTATCGACGAGCCGACGATCGGACGCGAAGAGAAGGTCGAAGAGGTCGTCTCCGGTCTGCTCCAATGGCAAGTGCGTTTGCCGGTGATCGCCGGAGAGTCCGGTGTCGGCAAGACAAACCTGGTACGCGCAGTCGCGCGAAAGCTGAAGCAGTGCCGGCCGCAGTTCAAGGTTATGTCGGTGGAGCTCAGCGCGGTGATGGCCGGAACTCTGTTTGATTCCGAGCGCGAGAGCGTGCTGATCGCGCTTCTCAAAGACGTGGAGGAACAACCGCAGACGGTCGTCGTGCTGGAGCATCTGGAGATGGCTTTGATGGGGGTGCCTCGCGGGCACCTTCTGCTTGGGCAAGCGCTGGACCTGGGCGCGCGGATTATTGGGACTACGCTGCCGGTGCACCTTTCAAGTTTCGAAATCGCGCCTTTGATGAGGCGGCTACTAGTAACCGAGCTTGTCGAAATGAGCTTGAGCGAGACGGGTGAGGTGTTGCTCGCGCTGCGAGAGCGGATCGCCGAGCACCATCACGTTGCGATCGAAGAATCTCTGCTGAACGCGGTCATCGAGACCGCGCTTCCTTTGACCGGACATTTTCCTGCTAAGGCGATTTCGCTGCTTGATGCGGCAGCGGCGAGAGCCGTGCTCGCGGGTGAGAGCGAATTGAGCCTATTTGACGTGTACACGGCAGCCACGAAGGTCGGCGGAGATTATGCCTAAGACAAGCGGCCAACAAGGCGCGGCGGCCAGGCTGAACAGCGATGCTGCCCGTAGGCTTGCAGCAGGTTCTTCAAGATCGCAGGTCGGGAAGGCATCTGAGGTCTTCTGATGACCGACAGAGCTTGGACACTTTGCTTACCTCTGAGTCCACCATGCGACTGCCAGGAATGGCTATGACCTCAAGCTCGCGGTCGGGAAGGGTGGCTTGCCCCCGCTGTTTCTAAGCTGGAGATTCACAAATGATGTGGTCCTTCAGTCAGCGCGCGGGCAAGCCCTCCTTCCCGACCGCGAGCTTGACCAGTTTGCTGATCACCGACCTATTTGTGGTAGCGGTCGGCTCCAGTTCAACCCTTACCGACCGCCAGCTAACGGCCGGCTTGTAAGCGTAGGGGACCGGGGATAGAATTGGGCCGCTCTGAACGAAGCACATCGCAGCGGAGGTAAAATAATGTTGGAAGTCGGGAGCAGGTTCAAATCGTCGGTCGCTTCAATCGTTTTAATCATCTCAGCGCTATCGCTCAACGCAACCGCGCAACAAACGAAGCTGGGCAAGGTTCAGTTTCCGACCTCCGGTTCGGAAAAAGCCCAGGTCCATTTCCTGCGGGGACTCGCCGCGCTTCATTCGTTCTGGTTTGAAGAAGCGCTCGACGAGTTTCGGGAGTCGACGAAGATCGACCCCGACTTTGTTATGGGCTACTGGGGCGAAGCTATGGCCTACAATCATCCGCTTTGGGCCGAGCAGGACACCGAGGCCGCGCGAAAGACGCTTGCGAAGATCAAGGACGGGTCGAAGACAACCGCGCGGGAGCGAGCTTACGTCGACGCTGTGCGCGCGCTTTACGGGCCGGGTGATAAGCTGGCTCGCGACAAGGCTTATTCCGCGGCGATCGAAAAGCTCTACCGCAATTCTCTTGATGATTTGGAGGCGGCGTGCTTTTACTCGCTGTCGTTGCTCGGCACTGTGCGTCCCGGCGACAAGGGATTCGGGCGCCAGACGTTGGCCGGCGCGATCGCTTTCGATGTCTATCAGAAGAACCCCGACCATCCCGGCGCGGCGCACTACATCATTCATTCGTTCGATGATCCGGAACACGCGATCCTCGCCTTGCCGGCGGCCCGGCGCTACGCCGAGATAGCTCCCGAAGCTCATCACGCGCGTCACATGCCTGCTCACATTTTTTTACAGTTGGGAATGTGGCCCGAAGCCGCCGCGTCCAATGAGTCGGCCTGGGCAGTCTCGAATGCGTGGGTGAAAAGAAAGGGGCTGCCGATCAGTGCGCGTGATTATCACAGCCTCCACTGGCTGGAGTACGTTTACTTGCAGCAAGGGCGGTACGCGAAAGCTGAAGAGCTACTGTCAATGAAACGCAGCGACGTTGAGCAGGCGAAGAACGACGCCGGGGTTGCGCGATACAACCAGGATATGGCCGTTGCGTTTGTGGTCGAGACCGAGCGGTGGGACCTGGTGGTGAAGCTGTTCGGTGCCGGGGGAGATTCATCAGCCGAGGGAATGGCGGGACACGCGGCGCACAATGCGCCGCCGGCGCCTGCAACAGGGAGGCGTCGCAGCAACCAGTCGCTACCCGTCTTCATACGAGGGATGGCGGCGGCGAAGACCGGCTCTACCGAAGCACCTCAATACTCTGCTCAGTTGCAGGCGCTGACAAAGCAGCTTTCCGAGGGAGGTGAATCCTACGCAGCAAAGTCGGCGGAGATCATGCATCACGAGATCAGTGCTATGGTCCATGCCTCGAAAGGGAATTACGACCAAGCGATCGAACTGATGAAGCGCGCCAGCGCGATCGAGGAGGAAATGTCTCCCCCATCGGGACCGCCCAGCCTTATTAAGCCGTCGCACGAATTATTCGGTGAGATCCTACTCTCCGCTAGCCGTCCTAAAGAAGCCGCACGGCAGTTTGAGACCTCGCTGCTGCGGCAGCCTAATCGGGCGCGTTCGTTGTTGGGCGCGGCGCGGGCGGCAGCAAAGATGGGAGATACGAAAGCAGCGCTGGAAACCTATTCCAAGGTGATACGTCAGTGGAGCAAAGCCGACCCGAATCTGCCCGAGCTTCGCGAGGCGCAGGACTACTTGAAACAGGCTAGCACTGGCCCGGCGGCTCGATAGATCGGCTCACTTGAACCGATTAACTAGTAGGGACACTACCAGGCCCGGCTCGATAGATCAGTTCACCTGGATTGACTAGCTAGTCGGTACACTAACAGGGAAAACTAGATTGCCAGGATTCACGGGTCGGGAAGGGTGGCTTGCCCCCGCTCTTCTTGACCCTTCCGGACCTGTGATCCTGAAGACGGCCCTGATAAGGTGCGATCGAGCAACTTGGAGACAATAAAAAGATGAATCTAAACCGCAGGACGTTTGTGAAACTCAGCGCGCTGTCGTCCGTAGCGCTCGGGGTCAACGCAAAGAGCGCAGTCGCTCTTCAAGACGCGCCTCTCAAACCAATTGCCAGCCAGGCCAGACCGATCACGCGCGAGGAGTATTTGCAGCGTCAGGAGACCGCGCGGCGGTATATGCCCGATGCGGAAATCGACGCGCTCTATGGACGGAGTAATTCCCTGGTGGGAAAAGTAGCTTCAGAACAGAAAAATGTCTGCGACTTTGCAACTGAAACCCGGTAGCAATGAAGAAGTAAGCTCGTCCTGCTCTCGCAATACAGTCTGCAGTTTCAGGTTTCGCCCAACGCGGCAGTAGATTTCTATCGTGCGTTGCAGCGGATCGACTACCCAGTACTCCTTCACCCCGTATTTCCCGTAGAGTTGTCTTTTCGCCACCCTGTCTCTCCGATCATTCTCAGAACCTGGCGAGATTATCTCGATTATCAAATCCGGCGCGCCCATTATTCGTTCTGTAGACGCAATCTCGTCTCGTCGCTCATTGCTGAAAAAGACGATGTCAGGAATCACTCCGCTGAATTCACTGAAGATCACTCCGGGTGTGGCCAAGACCTCTCCGATTGGATCTTCCACGAGGTGATTTCTAATCCGCATGAACAAGTTTCCGGAAACGCGTTGGTGAGTGAGGAAAGGTGAGCGAGACACGAAGAGTTCCCCCTCAATAATCTCGTAGCGATTGCCATCATCGGGCATGGCGTCGAGGTCGGCTATCGTCAAGAGTGGTTCAATCTGAGTGCTCATGATCGGTCCCTATTCACGCAGACTGTATCATAACGTTCGATGCCGGGTTCTGTTTCATCCATCACACCGCCCATTGCGTGATCTCACTTCGCGAGCGCGACGACCTTTTCTGCGGCGTCTTTCATTCCTGAAGCAGACACAAATCCTAAACCCGATTGCTCGATGACCTCTCGGCCCTTCTCGACATTGGTCCCTTCGAGTCTGACGACCACCGGGACTTTCACGCCGATATTGCGCGCGGCTGCGACAACTCCAGAGGCGACCATGTCCGTGCGCACGATCCCGCCGAAGATGTTTATCAGAACGGCTCGGACGTTTTTGTCCGAGAGCAGAATCCTGAAAGCATTCTCGACTCGTTCCTGTGAGGCCCCGCCTCCCACATCCAGGAAGTTAGCGGGTTCGCCGCCGGCGAGCTTGATGATGTCCATTGTAGCCATCGCCAGACCCGCCCCATTCACCATGCAGCCGATGTTGCCGTCCAGCTTGATGTAGTTCAAATCGTACTTCGAAGCTTCGATCTCCAGAGGGTCCTCTTCGTTCAGGTCGCGAAGCTCGGCGTACTCCTTGTGGCGGAACAACGTGTTGTCGTCGAAGTTGAGCTTGGCATCGAGCGCGTACAATTCTCCGTCTTCGGTGAGCAGGAACGGGTTGATCTCGGCAAGCGATGCGTCGAGATCGACGTAGGCTCGGTAGAGCGCCGTCATGAACTTCACCGCTCTGTTGACAAACTCTTTTGGAAGGCCGATGCCGAATGCAAGCTTGCGTGCTTGAAAAGCTAATAGCCCGACGGCTGGATCGACGGCTTCTTTGAGAATCTTTTCAGGCTCTCGGGCGGCGACTTCCTCGATATCCATTCCGCCTGCCGCCGATGCCATGAAGACCAGGCGCGAGATAGCTCGGTCCAATACGATGCCCAGATAAAACTCTTGCTTGATCTTGAGAGCCTCTTCGATCAACAGAGTGCGGACCACGCGGCCTTCGGGACCGGTCTGATGAGTGACCAGCTTCATGCCGATCATCTTTCTGGCGATGTCGATGGCTTCATCGAGGGATCGAGCGAGCTTGACGCCGCCGCCTTTGCCGCGTCCTCCCGCGTGGATCTGCGCTTTGACAACAACGGGAAGCCCGAGTTGCTCGACGGCCTTGCGGACCTGGTCTTGGTGAGTGACGACAACGCCGCGCGGCACAGGCACTCCGTACCTGGCGAGAAGTTGTTTCCCCTGGTATTCGTGAATTTTCATTTATCGTAGTAGTCCGTAGTCGGTAGTCGGTAGTCAGGAAAGTTGGGAGGTTTTGACTTCGTGCCGTAGCATCTAAACATACGGACTACGGACTACGGACCACGGACTACGGACTACGTTTGTGCTATTGCTGGCCCGTGGTGTTCGCGCGTTGCTGAATAGTAAAAACGTAAACACCGCTCGAGAAGCTGCCTAGATAGACGCGATCACGTTCAAACGGATCGAAGATTAATGTCCATACTCTATTCGATGGTAGCTCTACGTCGACGCGCTCCCAGTTGTAGCCCTTGTCGGTAGAACGAAACACTCCGCCTTTCGAATACTCGGCAGCCATCACTTCATCGGGGTTGGTTGGACTCATGACCACCGACGTGAAATCACCGGAAGGCAGCCCCCCGCCTCTTCGCACCCACGTGCGGCCGCCGTTGGTCGACCGAAAGATGTATTGGTTGGTGCCAACGATTACCAACTGCGCGTCGCGCGGGTCCTGGGCAATAGCTTTGACCGACATATCGCTGGGTCCGCGATCAACGTGCTGCCACGTTTCGCCGCTGTCGTTCGAGATAAACAGACCCTGTTTGGTTCCGGCTAGTATCTTTCTCGGTGTGTCTCTGTGAGTGGAAACCGAGAACACGCGGCCTCCGGACTCATAGCCGTCTATCGAGACCTTCTCCCACCCCCTCGACTCGTCGAAGGTGCGATACAACCCGTCCATGGTTGCGGCGAGCAAGCCTACGTGGCCTTCGCCGTTGGTGAAGCTGGTGATGTCGCCGACCTCCCGGGTCAACTCGACGAACCCAGGCGCCAGACCCGTTTCAGTCTTGGGCTTGGGCTTCTCTTTTTTCGCCGGACGCTTCTGAGCCGGCTTTTTGGATTTCTGATTCGGCGTCCGTTTTGAAACTGCGACGCTTTCATATCGGCCGACCTGGGTTGGTGACCAGGTAACGCCGGCACGTCGTCTTGGACGAGTAGTTCTCGCCGGCGGTTTCGCAGACTTCTCAGGCTTTTTGATTTGGCTGACTCCCGTGACGGCCCAGGTCGCGCCTCGATCATTCGAGCGATAGACTCCACTGTTGGTGCCGGCGTAAATCACATTGGGGTTGGCAGGAATCTGATAGAAGGAGAACACGTCTCGTCCGCCGAGCCCGGTTGAAGAAGACCGCCAGGACTCGCCGCCATCGGAAGAGGCGAACACGCTTCCCCCTGAGCCGTCGTGGAAGACGCTCGCGAGTAATCGCCCGCGTTCGGTCGCATCCGGCATGATCGCAAGCACGTGGCGATGGATGAAGCCGGTGTTCGAGTCGCTGAAGTCATCGCCGAGGTTCTCGGACACTCGCACGCCAAAGTCGTCGGTGGCAATCAATACGCGGTTCGGTTTGTCTGGAGTGACCACGATCGAACGGATCACCAGCGTCTTCGAGGTCAGCAGCATCCAGCGCTTGCCATCATCTTTCGAGCGCCACAACCCCTCACTCGTTCCGGCAAAAATCACTTTGGGGTTCGATGGGTGCACCAGTAGCGTGTACGTCCGGCGCGCACTGAACGGAATGCCGGGAAACTTGAACCACTTCTCCCCCGAATTCAATGAGCGATAAAACCCGCTGCACGCATTGACGTAGACAGTACTTGGCTGTTTCGGATCGACGGTGATCCCAAAAACATCCGAGTCGTTAATCATGCCGGCGATCTGGTTGCCAATCTGTTTCCAGGTCGCTCCGCCGTTGGTTGTCTTCCACGGCAAATGCCACGTTCCGGCGTAGATGACGTTTGTATCACGCGGATCGATCGCTACCGACTCAATGTTGCGGATCTCTTTATCGCCGATCGGCGAGATGCGCTCCCATGATTTGCCGGCATCCGTCGAGCGGAAGACCCCGTTTAGATTCGGATCGTCGTTGGCGCTCCCGGCAATCAAAACATTGGAGTCGGATGGAGCGACGGCCACAGAGCGAACGGACAGTTTCTTCGTACCCTCGAGCTGCTTCCAATGCTCGCCGCCGTCATTGCTTCTGAAGACGCCGCCTTCCTGGTCGCGCTCGACCGCCCACGCGCCGGCGTAGAGCGTTTTGGGATCCCGCGGATCGATGACGATGTGGTCAACCGAGAGTCCGCGCTTATCGAGTCCGGGTTTGAGCCGTTTCCAGGTGCGAGCACCATCGTTCGAGCGGAAGATCTGTCCGTCGGCGGTGCCCAGGTAGAGCAGGTCGGCGTCGGACGGGGAGGCTACAAGCGCGCGAACGTCGCCGCCCCACGGCCCGGTCACCTCAAACCGGCGAACTTCTTTTCCGCTTGTACTGGAGGAAACTATCCGAGTCGCGTCGTCACTACTCACCAGAGCAGTCGATGCGCACACAAGCAGCAGCGTGAGGATTGGGAACAGGCGATGGGATTTCATGAGCTGACGGTACTCCTTGATGAAAACTGCTAAACCCCTCGAGGCTTCGTTGGCCCGAGCTTTGTGCTGATTCGTTTTATGCGTCGGCAACTATACAATAGCTGAAGGCGTGATTCCAGGCAGAACCGCCAAGGCGGAGCAGCATAGGCTTGAGTATTCGTCGGTCTACTAGAGCCTATGCTACGTCCCTGGTCTACTCGATAACCCAGGTGTCACCGGCGTTAATCAGTTTCTCGAGATTCCCCGGACCCATCTTCTCGGTCGCCGTCTTTATTTGACCCGCGAGCATGTCCTCGTAAGTAGGCTTGGTGATATCCCGGAACACGCCGATTGGAACTGGATAGTCCGGGTATTCCATTCGCGCCAGCATGTAGGCCAGATAGGAATCCGGCGCCTTCTCGTCGTGTACGATCAGATCGGATTCGCTGATTTCGTCGCCGAGTGCGACAACCTCGAGATGCATATCGCTGTTGCGTATTCGAATGCCGCGATTGTGTTCTTTGCCGAACACCAGCGGCTTGCCGTGCTCGATTTCGATCATCGCATCATCCCTTACGCCGCGGTCGGTGAACATATCGAATGCGTGGTCGTTGAAGATGTTGCAGTTCTGATAGACCTCGACGAACGAGACGCCTTTGTGGTGCATCGCCCGCTCCACGACCTTCTGAAGATGCGAAGTGAAAGTATCTACCGACCGCCCGACAAACGTTGCCTCTGCCGCGAGCGCGACCGAGAGCGGGTTGAGCGGATAGTCGATCACTCCATAAGGGGTCGACTTTGTCTTCTTGCCGAATTCGGAAGTCGGCGAGTACTGGCCCTTCGTCAGGCCGTAGATTCGGTTGTTAAACAGAATGATGTTGATGTCCAGATTGCGGCGGATCATATGGATCAAATGATTGCCGCCGATCGATAGCGCGTCGCCGTCGCCGGTGATGACCCAGACCGAGAGATCAGGGTTCGACGCTTTGATACCGGTGGCGATCGCCGGCGCCCGGCCGTGGATGCTGTGAAAACCGTAGGTGTTCATGTAGTACGGGAAACGGCTCGAGCAGCCGATCCCTGACACGAAGACGGTGTTCTCGCGCTTTATGCCGAGCTCGGGCATGACCTTCTGAATCTGCGCGAGTATGGAGTAGTCGCCGCAGCCCGGGCACCATCGGACTTCCTGATCCGAGACAAAATCTTTTCGAGTAAGCTTGACCGGCGGAGCTTGTGAGCCGCCTCCGTTTGTTGGAATGTTTGCATCTGTGCTCATAGTGTTTTCCTTCTAACCACAAAGGCACCAGGCCACTAAGATCTAACGCTCATTTCTCTTGATGTGCCTGGTGTGTTCGTGTTTCGCCTCTCATCTCAGTCCTCATACAACTCATTCATCTTTGCCGTAAGCTCGCTGATCTTAAACGGCTTGCCTTTGACCTTCGGGAAGGACACTGCCGGCACCAGGTAACGAGCGCGCAGCAGCATCGCGAGCTGGCCCAGGTTCAGCTCGGGAATCAACACCCGATCGAACCGTCCCAGTATCTCGCCAAGATTGCTGGGGAACGGGTTCAGATAACGAAGATGAATGCTCGAAACTGACTTGCCGCTGCGTTGCATCTCCTCGACCGCCGATGTAATCGAGCCGTAGGTAGAACCCCAGCCGATCACCAGCAAGCGGCCCTCGGGCTCGCCAAACACTTCGACGTCGGGTATGTCGTAGGCGATCCGGGCGACCTTTTCCGCGCGAGTCAAAACCATGTGCATATGGTTTTCTGGTTCGTAGGAGACGTTGCCGGTTATGTCTTCCTTTTCGATCCCACCGATGCGATGTTCCAGGTTTGGCGTGCCGGGTACTGCCCAGGGCCGCGCAAGCGTTTCCGGATCGCGATTGTACGGGTTGAAACCCTCGGCGTTGGTGGCAAGCTTGACTTCGAACCTAGGCAGCTCGTCCATTTTCGGCAGCAACCACGGCTCCGCGCCGTTGGCCAGGTAGCCGTCCGAAAGGTAAATCACCGGCAGCATATGCCTGGTCGCGATGCGGAACGCTTCAACCGCCATGTGGAAGCAATCAGCGGGAGTCGCGGGAGCGACTATCGCGACCGGACACTCGCCGTTTCTGCCGAACATCGCTTGAAGCAAATCAGCTTGTTCAGTCTTCGTCGGGAGGCCGGTTGACGGGCCGCCGCGTTGCACGTCGATGATCACGACCGGAAGCTCGGTCATCACCGCAAGTCCGATTGCTTCGCTCTTTAATGCGAGGCCCGGGCCGCTGGTGCCGGTCAATCCGAGATTGCCGGTGAAGGATGCGCCGATGGCCGCGCACATAGCCGCGATTTCGTCTTCGGCTTGAAAAGTCTTCACTCCGAAGTTCTTGTGAATCGCAAGCTCGTGCAAGATGTCGGAGGCCGGCGTGATCGGGTAGCTCGCGTAGAACAGCGGCCGCTTTGCAAGCACCGACGCCGCCACAAACCCAAGCGCGGTCGCTTCGTTGCCGGTGATGTTGCGGTACTTGCCGGGAGCGATCGCAGCGCGGCGCACGCGATAATGAGTGGTGAATATCTCAGCCGCTTCCGCATAAGCAAATCCAGCTTTCAACGCAGTCAAGTTCGCCGTCTGAAGTTCCTGGTTCTTGAATTTGCCCTGTATCCACCGCTGAGTCGGTTCAAGCGGCCGGTCGTAAAGCCAGTACATCATTCCAAGCGCCCAGAAATTCTTGCAGCGATCGACATCCTTGGACGACAGCTTCACCGCATCGCGCAGCGCCGCCCGGTTGAGCGTTGTGATCGGAAGTTTGAACAGGCGGTAGCCGCTGAGACTTCCATCGTCAAGCGGGTTCGACTGGTAGCCCGCCTTCTTCAGGTTGTTCTCGCTGAAGGCGTCGGTGTTGGTGATCAATATGCCGCCTGGTTCAAGATCCGCGATGTTGACTTTGAGCGCCGCGGGGTTCATCGCAACCAGCACGTTAGGCTCGTCGCCCGGCGTGCGGATGTCGTGATTCGAGAAGTTCAACTGAAACCCCGAAACGCCCGGCAGCGATCCGGCAGGCGCGCGAATCTCGGCAGGGAAGTCGGGCAGCGTCGAGATGTCATTGCCGACTACGGCAGCCGTGTTCGTGAACTGCGTCCCGGTGAGCTGCATGCCGTCGCCCGAGTCACCTGCGAACCGTATCGTAACGGTCTCCAGCTCTTCGATGTGTTTGTCTTCGACGTTGTCGAGAATCGTTATTGATTCCATGATAGCTTGTCCTGTTATGAGAGAGGATCAGGAGGCCCGCTCACCTCTCATCTTCTTCGTTTGATCTGTCCTTCCAAAGCTCGAAATTCTACACAACTACATACTACAACGTAAAGCAACGCAAGTTGAAGCCATCGCTGCCGCCTCGTCGAAAAAGATCTGCAAACAGAGACCCTTCGGCTTATATTGGAACTTTCAAGGCTGAGAATTGTAATAGTGGACAAGGCGGAAGTTTCAGACGGTGCCCATCCGAATCAGTTTAACCAGGTGTTGAGGAGGGAAGGGGAATGATAACCAAGCGATGGCTTTACGCGTTCGCTATGGCGGTGGCGCTCTTACTGAGCCATCGCGCCTTGATGGCTCAGGGGCCGGCCGAACAGCCCGACTTGACCATCGACGCCGCAACCCGCTCCGCAGTGATCGAAGGGGCGCTGAAGAAACTGAACGACAACTATGTCTTTCCTGAAACAGCAAAGAAGATGGAGCAAGCGGTTCGAGAAAGGATCGCCCGCAAGGAATACGATCAGATCACCAGCGCGAAGACCCTGGCCACAACGCTCCAGGCTCACCTGCAGGACGTCAGCCACGACAAACACCTGCGCGTGATATTCAGCGCAGAGCGGCTGCCACCCGAGCGCGAAGAAGATCGCGAGCCCAATCCCGAGGAGCTTGCGAAGGAGATTGAGTTCCTTCGCACGATAAATTTCGGTTTCGAGAAAGTGGAGCGGCTACCAGGCAATGTTGGCTATATCGACCTGCGAGGCTTTTTACCCGCCCAGTTTGGAGCTGAAACCGTCGTCGCGGCGATGAACTTTGTTGGCAACACGGATGCGTTGATTATCGACCTTCGGCGAAACGGCGGCGGGCAGCCAGATATGGTCGCTTTGATCTCAAGCTACCTTTTCGACGGCGAGCCGGTCCATCTTAACGATCTTTACTTTCGTCCCGACAACAGCACTCGACAGTGGTGGACGCTGCCTTATGTGCCCGGGAAACGCTACGGCAATAAGAAAGCCGTTTATGTGTTGACCAGCAATCGAACGTTCTCGGCGGCGGAGGAGTTTACCTACAATTTGAAAAGCTTGAAGAGAGCTACGATTGTCGGTGAGACGACCGGAGGCGGTGCGCATCCCGGCGGCCCGCGCAGAATTAACAACCACTTCGGGATCTGGGTACCAAGCGGCCGAGCGATAAATCCGATCACCAAGACAAATTGGGAAGGCACCGGCGTAAAGCCCGACGTTGACGTTCCCGCGGACCAGGCCCTGAAGGTCGCGCACATCGCGGCGATGAACAAAGTCCTCGAGAAGGTCACCGCGCCCGAGCGTCAAGGCGTGATCAAGCGTGCGATCGCAAACGCGCAGAAGGAGCTCGACGAAATGAAACAGAGTCCGAAGCGCAATCCTTGAGAGAACGGCGCCGGCGGCTACAGGGCAGGTCTAGTGACTTGCAACAGCCGTTTCGCTAGGGATCAAATCCGTGCGAATCCGTCAAACCCGCGTCATCGGTGGTCTATGGGTTCGTAAGAAAGAGCCTTGCAAGCGCGGCATAGACCACGGATGACACTGATTCGACCGATTTGCGCGGATATCCTCCTTCACCAGTGAAGCGCATCTTACATGCCGCTAGTTAGGCGAGCCGATTGACGGGTGAATCAACCATATTGTTATCCTTGTTGGAGTTGCGCAATGACACGCCAATAGATGAGACGCGACTAACTCAAAACCCGGTTTTCATCACACCCGTTCCTTGACACCCTTCCAGATCGGTACTCATAATGACGGGTCATCAACCGTCCTAGATCAGAAGAGGAGTCATCCCGCTGCCAATGTCAGAAAACGAAAGACTCTATGAGGGCCTTGATTCGTATATTCAGGCTTCCAGGAAAGAGTTTGAGTCGAAGCTCGCCCAGCTCGTCGAAGTTCCGACCGTCAGCATGGAACCCGAGCGGAAAGACGACTGCCGGCGAGGCGCCCAGCTTGCTCGCGAGTTCCTTGAATCGATCGGCGCGCGAGCCGAATTGGTCGAAACTCCGGGCAATCCAGTTGTGTTCGGCCGCATTGCGAGCGGCGCCAACGATCCAACCCTTACAATCTACAACCACATCGAT
This sequence comes from Acidobacteriota bacterium, assembly GCA_038040445.1. Lineage (NCBI taxonomy): Bacteria > Pseudomonadati > Acidobacteriota > Blastocatellia > Candidatus Onstottus > Candidatus Onstottus frigus. Next base: position 28,799 of record JBBPIG010000037.1, read on the forward strand.
GTGCAGCCCGCCGATCCAGACGAGTGGCACAAATCGCCGTTCACATTCTTCAACGAAGACGGCCGCTACGAAGGACGCGGCACAACCGACGATAAGGGCCCGGCGCTTTCGGCGATGATGGCAGCGCGCTACGCCGCTGAAAACTACATTCCTCTAAACATCAACTTCGTGTGGGAGCTTGAAGAAGAAATCGGGAGCCCGAACTTCGAGCACTTCGTCAAGAACCACGTTGGCAAACTGGCCTGCGACTCAGTTCTTGTGAGTGACACGATATGGATATCCCGAAGCCGGCCGGCGATTCCTTACGGGCTGCGAGGCGCGATGATGTTGACGATGACGCTGGAGACCGGCGCGAAGGACGTGCACTCCGGTTTGACGGGAGGGCCCGCTCGCAACCCAATCGGCGAGATATGCAAAGTCATAAGCGAGTGCTACGATGCCGATACAGGCCGGGTCAAGATCAAGGGCTTCTACGACGACGTTCTGCCCGCGACTAGGAAAGAAGTGCGAAGCTTCCTTGATTCGGGATTCACCACGGCAAAGTTCAAAGCTGCTCACGAGCTGAAGAAGCTCCGGTTCGAAGACCCGGCGCGGGTGTTGAAGGCCATTATGGCGGAACCTACATTCGAGGTTCACGGCATCACGGGCGGTTATCAGGGACCGGGGGTGAAGACCATTGTCCCCTATCGCGCTCAAGCCAAGATCAGTTGCCGGTTGGTTCCACGGCAGGACCCGAAGACGGTCTTCAAAGTCATTCGCGATTTCGTGCGACAAAAGAATCCCGATATTAAAGTAGAGTTCATCTCCGCGCTCGAGCCTTACATCGGCGAGTTCAGCGGGCCGTACGCGGATGCGGCAGCAGAAGCGACGAAGTTTGCTTTCGGCCGCCAGCCCGCCTTCACTCGCGAGGGCGGATCGATCGGCGCCGTTGTAACTATGAAGAAGTACCTGAAAGCGCCAGTCATCTTCCTGGGTCTCTCGCTGCCCGAGCACGGTTATCACGCGAAGAATGAAAACTTCGACTGGGGGATGGCGTCGGGTGGTATGAAGATGTTCGTGCGCTATCTCGATCAGATAAGCCGCTTGCCTCGTCAAAAGCAATGAGCGAACACACTGGTCAAGACCGTGCGTGGGCGCTCCTGTTTGCGCGCGGCGTTCTCGGTTTCATCTTCTTCATGGCCGGCGTGTACAAGGTCTTTGAGATGGGGCCGCTTGGTCACGCCCGGAAGTTCTTCATCGAGCCGTACTCGGACACATTCTTGCCCACGTGGTCTCTCTGGGCGGTCGGCTCGATCGTCCCGATAATCGAACTTGTAGCTGGAGCGCTGGTCATTATTGGTCTGCGAACGCGCGAGGCGCTCATCGCGCTCGGGGGCATTTTAGTTCTTGTCACGTTCGGCCATCTTTTGAAAGAACCGCTCTACCAGTTCCACACTCACGTAATTCCTCGACTCGCGTTGTTGTTGTTTGTGTTGATGCTCCCGCGCGAGGACGATCGCTTTTCGCTGGACCATCTGCTGGCGCGACGGCGTGGATCACACTCGGTTTAGCGTGCGCGCTTTATTGATGCGTAGAATTCTACTCGCAGTCCTTATTCTAGCTTTGCCTACCGCCGTGGCCGTCGGTGTTTATCTTTTCGTCAACAAGTCCATCCCGACAGATCGCGAGGCCGTTGGAAATGCCACCACGATTGCAGGCACGGGATATCCGGGCGTTGAAGACGGGCCGGTAACATCAGCGAGTTTCAACGACCCGTTCGGCGTCGCCGTGGACAGGCGCGGCAACGTGATCGTCGCCGACGGCGGACAGAGCAATCGAATTAGAAGAATCAGAGTTGACGGCAGAGTAGAGACGATCGCCGGCTCCACCGAAGGCTTCGCCGACGGTGACGCTATGCGCGCTCAGTTCAACACGCCTTCAGGTATCGCCATCGACAAGAACGGCAACCTGATCATTGCGGATACTTCGAACAACCGTGTTCGAAAGCTCTCCTCCGACGGCCGCTCCGTCAGCACGATCGCCGGGAGCGGCGTTGCGGGATTTAGAGACGGCCCGGCAACCGAAGCCGAGTTCGATGGTCCGATCGGCATCGCGACGGATAGGCACGGAAATATTTTCGTCGCCGATACCTACAACGATTGCATACGGCGGATTTCAACGGACGGCCAGGTCACCACGATTGCCGGAACGGGCGCGCCGGGCTATGGCGATGGTCAGTCGGCTTCGGCGTCGTTTGACACACCTTCGGGCATCGCCATCGATGAGCGCGGCGATATCTTTGTCGCCGACACCGGCAATCACGCCGTCCGCAAGATCACCGAGCTCGGCGAAGTGACTACAGTAGCTGGAAGGACCGCAGCCGATGACGGGCACGGAAACGAAGTCCGGTTGAATAACCCCGTCGGTATAAGCGTCACACACGATGGCTTCCTATTCATCTCGGATGAAGGCAGCGGCCGAATCATTCGCATAGCGCCAGAAGGCGCGAGGAAGAGTTATGCGGGGAGTTCGCCGGGCTACGCAGACGGCGTCGAAGGTCACGCGAGGATGAACGGTCCCACGGGGATCGCGATTGATCGGAAAGGCATTCTTCACGTGGCTGATTCGCAGAACTACCTGGTTCGACAGATTTCGCCAACGCCCGCCCCTTTGACGGCGGATCAGGAAACCGGGCTTTTCCTTCAGCCTGATGAGAACACCGCGATCAAACCGGACGCTGTGATTCCGAAACTTAGTGCGGCCGCACTCGGTCTGGGTGAGACATTTCCATGGCCTCTCAACTCGCAACAGAGCTGGCATGAAGTCGCGGGCGTAGCCGGCGAAGCTCGCGGAGCGCCGGGCGGAGTCGCGCTTGATCATCTTCACAGCGGTCTCGACATTCGCGGCAGCGCAGGCGAAGGAGCGCTTTCCGTCTATAGTGAAAAAGTCAGCTCACCCATAGCCAATTGGGACTTCGAGGGCGGGGGCGAAGGAATTCGAGTCGGCTTGTTCAGCTACATTCACGTTCGCGTCGGACGGAGGGCGAACGGCGAGATTCAAGCCCCGGAGAAGTTCAAACCTAGAACAGACAGCGCTGGAAAGCTTGCCGGTGTGCGAGTCCGTCGCGGAACACGCTTCAGAGTTGGGGATTTAATCGGTTCGTTGAATGGTTTGAATCACATGCACCTTAACCTGGGCCCGTGGAACGCTCAAGCGAACCCGCTCGAGCTTCCTTTCGTCGGATTCAAAGACACGGTCGCTCCCACCATCGAAAGGATTGAGATCGTGTCACCGGACGCACTGTCAGCAAGCGTTATCGGGAAGGAGGGGTCAGCGCCTTCAACCGGGCAGCGCGATCGCCGTCTCTTGATATCGGGCGACGTTGCGATCGTGGTCACGGCTTACGATCTGGTCGACGGCAACGCCGCTAATCGAAAGCTGGGACTCTACCGGATCGGCTATCAACTGCTGAATGCGGATGGCGCTCCAGTTAAGGGATTCGAACAGCCGCTTATGAACATCGAGTTCAATCGCCTGCCACCCGACGATTCTTCGGTCACTATGGTTTATGCTCCCGGGAGCGGAGTGAGCGCTTATGGAACGCCGACGAAGTTCAGATACATCGTCACGAATCGCGTTCGAGACGGCGAAGCCAGAAACGGATTGCTGCGGACCTCAAATCTCCCTTCCGGAGACTACGTAGTCAAGGTGATAGCCGAAGACTACGCGGGCAATCGTGCTTCGGGCAAGGTTGCTGAACTCCCGGTCACCGTGCGGAATTAGAGCCCCATGCGCTCGATAACCACTGGATAGCATGTATCGGTGGTGGGTCAGTTTGAGTTCAGAGTACAAGCTTCAGCTTGCTCTTTCGGCCGCATGAACCTGAGGCAAGCTAAAGCTTGTACGCTGAACCGCAAACTGACCATACCCATGGATCATAAATCTCGACAAATGTAACCAATGCTGATACGATTGCCGCTGTTCGACGCGGTGGCGCAGCAGCCGCCGCAACGGTTGGTTCAGGAGCGCGTCTTCTCTGTTCGGAACGGTTTGCCAGCTTCTACTGCTCGACTTTCTGCCGGATAGCCAAAACGAGTTCCTCTAACAAGGTTTCGTTAGAAACTCAGGAGAGACAATGAGAATATTCGTTGGAAACCTGTCGTATCAAACGACAGAAGATCAGCTGAACGATCTGTTTTCAGAGGCGGGTGCGGTTGAGTCGGCTACTATTGTGACTGACCGAGACACCGGCCGTTCGCGCGGCTTTGCCTTCATCGAAATGGACGAGAACGCTGCGGCGGCGGCTATCGAAAAGTTCAACGGCGTTGAACTGAACGGCCGAATAATCAACGTGAATCAAGCCCGGCCTCGGCCCGAACGCAACTTCGGAGGCGGCGGAGGCGGCGGCTACGGCGGAGGGCGCGGTCAGCGCCGCGAACCGCGCTGGTAGCCGGCTCCAAAAACAAAAGGTAAAGAAAAGACCGGGCTTGTCCCGGTCTTTTCTTTACACCCTTAGCTTGCCGATCTCGTATGAGCAACCTCGATCTTGAACTCCGAATCCTCGACATGAGTCCTAGTGCCTTGTAACAACCATTTCGCTAGCGATCAAATGGTTACGAAATCTGTTTGTAGCCCTATCACTACCCTCTCAGTTCCGAGCAGGATCTTTAGCTACGATCCTGACGGGTCTCTCTGGCTTTCACCCTCCCACCTCTCGAGGCGCATTTTCTCACTTGACAAAGAAGCCGCCAGGCGGTACTTTACTCAACTAAAGTACCGGAATATGAGAAAAGTGGCGAAACAAGACATCGAGTCCTTATACAAGGCGATACTGGACTTGAGAAATCTCGGCGAGGCGGACAGATTTTTCCGCGATCTTCTGACTGCCACTGAGACTGAAGGGCTCGCCGAGCGCTGGAAGGCGGCCCGATTGCTCGCCGAGGGAGTCCCGTACACCCAGATCATCGAGCAGACCGGCCTCAGCTCTACAACCGTCGCGCGGGTCGCTCGCTGGGTTAAGGCCGGCGCCGGTGGCTATCAGACGGCGCTTAAACGGGCGGTTCGCCGCTAGTCCCTTTTTTGCTCGAGGCACTTTATTGAACTAAAGTATGACAACTGAAACTTACAGATTGAAGCTGGCCCTTCAGAAGAACGGCCGCATCACCGACGAGTCGATTGCCCTGTTGAGGGCATCAGGTTTGGACTTCGAGTTCACCGTGCGTTCGCTGTTTTCTCCATGCACTAATTTCCCGCTCGACGTTCTTTCGCTCAGGGATGACGACATACCGGAATACGTTCAGGACGGCGTGAGCGACCTGGGTATCGTGGGCGCCAACGTGGTCGAAGAAAAAGGAGCGAAGGTGAGAGTCGTCGAAAGGCTGGGATTCGGCAAGTGCCGGCTCGCCATCTGCGTCCCAAAGAACGGCAGCCTTAACGACCTCGATTCCCTCAAAGGCAAACGAATAGCAACGTCCTATCCTAAGACGCTCGGACGCTTTCTTTCCTCCAGGGATATCGAGGCGAACATCATAGAAATCAGCGGCTCGGTAGAGATCACGCCGGCCCTGAATGTCGCCGATGCTACTTGTGACATCCTGTCCACCGGGAGCACGGCGCGGGTAAACGGGCTCGAGCCTATGCTCAATATCATGGAGTCGGAAGCCGTCCTGATCGCTAACGAGCGAGTGCTCGCGTCGGTGAGCGCGAACAATGAGATCGACCGGCTGTTGACCCGCATCCGAAGCAGCCTGCGCGCTCGCGGCAAGAAATACGTAATGATGAACGCCCCTCTCTCCTCCGTCGAGAAGTTGAAACAACTCGTCCCCGGAATGAAGAGCCCAACCGTCGTGCCGCTCGCCAACCGCGAGATGGTAGCCATACAAAGCGTCGTCGGAGAAGAAGTTCTCTGGGAAGTGATTGAACAACTGAAACGGGCCGGGGCCTCGGACATAGTTGTCACGTCCATAGAAAAGATTATCCCCTAGAGCTTATGCGCAAATTTATTCTTGAAGAACTGACCGACACCGAACTCATCTCGCTTACGCAGCGGACACCGGATGACTTCCACGAAGTCATTGCCACCGTCCGTGAAGTCATCGATAACGTACGGGCAAACGGAGACCAGGCTCTGGCCGCATACTCGAGAGAATTCGACCAGGCGCAGGTCGTCGATATTCGAGTCTCAGAGCAAGAAATTCGCGACGCCGTAGACTCGGTCCCGGATGAAGTTAGACGAGCCCTCCAGCAGGCTGCGGACAATATCGAGAAGTTCCACAAGCTTCAACTTCCAAACGCCGTCGAGACCGAAACGGTCCCTGGTGCTTATTGCCGGCTCGAATGGCGGCCGATACATCGAGTTGGTTTGTATGTACCGGGCGGCACCGCGCCGCTCGCCTCCACGGTGTTGATGCTCGCGATTCCCGCCCGAATTGCGGGCTGTGCGGATGTTGTGTTGTGCACTCCTCCTTTGAAGTCGGAGGCGGCAGCTCCGGAGATTCTTTGCGCGGCGGCGATGTGCGGAATCAAGAGAGTCTTCAAGGTTGGCGGAGCGCAAGCGATTGCCGCAATGGGGCTGGGCACGGAGACTGTTCCAAAAGTAGACAAGCTATTTGGGCCTGGCAATCGCTTCGTTGCAGCGGCCAAGTCGCTGCTCTCACAGCCGCCGCACAATATCGCCGTCGATATGCTTGCCGGACCAAGCGAGCTCCTGGTCATCGCGGATGAGACGGCTAATCCTGGCTGGGTCGCCGCGGACCTGCTCTCCCAGGCCGAGCACGGCGCCGACTCTCGAGTCATTCTAGTCACCACCTCGGTAACCGTCGCCGAAGAGGTCCAACGCCAACTATCTCGCCAACTTCACGGGCTTGAGCGCCGCTCGATTTTGGAACGAGCTCTCGAGAGCAGCCTGGTGATTCTCACGTCGAGCCTTACCAGGGCGGTGGAGTTCGCGAACCTATACGCGCCCGAGCACTTGATGCTTGCCGTCCGGGACGCTGAGCGGCTTGCGTGCAAAATAACAAACGCAGGGTCGGTATTCATCGGCTCGGCAAGTTCGGTAGTCTTCGGTGACTACGCGTCCGGGACCAACCATACCCTTCCGACTGCAGGGACAGCGGTAGCGACGGGCAGCCTTTGTGTCAGCAGTTTTATGAAGCCAATCGCATTTCAGACGATCACGCAACCGGGGCTCGCGACTCTAACGCCAATCGTAGCGACCCTGGCGCGCGCCGAAGGTCTCGAAGCTCACGCCAGAGCCGCCACAATTCGGGGGGAAGCCTCGTGATGGAAGCATTGATTCGTCCACACCTCAGAAACTTCCGCCCGTATGTTTCCGCCAGGAGCGAGGCGGTGGAAGCGAAAGTCTTTCTTGACGCAAACGAGTTGAGTTTGGAGTGCCCGGTTTTGTTTGACGGTCTGGCGCTGAATCGCTATCCCGATCCAAATCAATTGCAGTTGAGAGCAAAACTAGCCGCGCTGTCGGGCGTTTCGTCCGACTCGATCTTCGTCGGCGTCGGGTCGGATGAGATTATCGATCTGCTTTTTCGCCTCTTTTGCGAGCCATCGATCGATAGCGCGATCGTCCTCGAGCCGACCTATGGCGTCTATCGCGTTGCCGCGGAGTTGAACTGCGTTGAAGGGTTCGGCGTGGAGCTCGACGACGATTTTCAAATCGATGTAGAGAAGACGCTTCGCGCGGTTCGTCGCGGCACAAAGCTTATTTTTTGTTGTTCACCGAATAACCCCACCGGCAATCTTTTGCGGCGCCAGGATATTCTCGCTCTCGCCCGATCTTTCAACGGCATCGTGGTAGCCGACGAAGCATACGTTGAATTCTCCGGCCAGGCATCGCTTGCTCAGGATGTTGCACCGGCGGCCAATCTCGTAGTTCTTCGCACGCTTTCCAAGGCGTGGGGGCTCGCCGGCATCCGGCTCGGTTACTGTGTTGCTAATCCAGCGCTCGTCGAGTACCTGCTTCGGATCAAGTCGCCGTACAACATCAGCGCCATCGCGTCAGCATTGGCGTTAAAGACTCTCGAAATGAACGCGTCTGTCCAACAGACGGCGCGCGAGCTTGTAGCCGAGCGTGAACGGCTTGGTCTCGCATTACAGGAGCTTTCTATCGTGCGCCACGTTTATCCAAGCAGCGCAAATTTCCTGCTGGCACGATTCATAGACTCAGGACGCGCGTTCTCCCATCTCCTGGTTTGCGGCATCGTCGTTCGCCGCAGAAGCGAGCCGCGCCTCCAGGATTGCTTGAGAATAACGGTGGGCACGGCTGAAGAGAATCAGCTCGTGTTGAATGCTCTTTCGGAACTTGAAGGATGAAAAAGGTAGTCTTCGTAGACAGGGACGGAACGATTATCCGTGAGCCGCGCGATAAGCAGATTGATTCGCTCGAGAAGCTCGAGTTTGTTCCGGGCATCATCAGCGGGTTGAAGATGCTTGTAGACGCAGGCTACTCGCTCGTCCTTGTGAGTAATCAAGACGCTCTCGGCACCGCGCGCTACCCCCGAAAGAACTTTGACCTGGTTCAAGGAAAACTACTGCGATTGCTGAGCGGCGAAGGAATCGTGTTCGAGAAGATTCTCGTCTGCCCGCACGATCGGCAGGACAACTGCAAGTGTCGCAAACCGAAATTGGGCCTTCTGAAAAACTACCTGAAGACCAATAGCCTGGATCTCAGCCATTCATTTGTTCTCGGCGACCGGGAGACCGACATCGAGTTCGCGGCCAATCTCGGGGTCCGGTCGGTGCGGTTATCAAACGCAAAGAGATCGGCGGCCAGCTTCGTTGCTCGAGACGCTCTGGCGGCGTGCCAATACATCGCTCGCGCATCGCGGTCTCTGTCGATCGAGCGCGTGACCAAAGAGACTCAAATCCGCGTATCGGTGACTCTCGACGGAATGGGAAATCACGAGATCGGCACCGGCATTCATTTCTTCGATCATATGCTGGCGCAGCTCGCCAGGCATTCGGGAATCGATATCCAGTTGACGGCCGTGGGCGACATAGAGGTGGACGCGCACCATACGGTCGAAGATACAGCCATCACTCTCGGCGAGGCGCTGCGAAGAGCACTGGGAGACAAGCGAGGCATCGAGCGATTTGGATTCACCGCTCCACTCGACGAAGCGCTCGCCGAAGTCGCACTCGATCTGAGCGGCCGGAGTTTTTTGTCTTTCAAATGCGAGTTTAAGCGTGAAACCGTAGGCGACCTTCCAACCGAGTTGGTCGAGGACTTCTTCAAGGCTTTCGCCGATAGTCTGGGCGCGTCGATCCACATAAAATGTAGTGGACGAAACGATCATCACAAGATCGAAGCGATCTTCAAAGCAACTGCCCGCGCTCTAAAGCAAGCCGTCAGCATCGACTCGCGGGCGCGGGCGACTCTCCCCTCGACCAAGGGCAGACTATGATCGGAGTCATCGATTACGAAGCGGGTAACCTGGCATCGGTGACCAATGCATTGCGGTCCGTCGAAGCGAGCGTCGTCGTCTCATCCGATGCGAGGCAGCTCGGCAGATGCAGCGGGATTATCTTGCCGGGAGTAGGAGCGGCGCCCTTGGCAATGGACTCACTCAACCGGCACAACCTTGCCGGCTTTATTCGGACCCTCGAGGTTCCGTTCTTGGGAATCTGCCTCGGCATGCAGGTGCTCTACGACCAGTCAAGGGAAGGCAACACGAAATGCTTGGGGATCGTGCCGGGAACGGTGGAACAGTTCGACGCTCGCGCGGCGAGAGTGCCGCACATGGGATGGAACGAGGTGGTGCTCACGTCAGAAGAAGCACCGGCACAGTTGCTCGACAGGAAGGCGCACTTTTATTTCGCTCATTCCTACTATTCGCCGATTGGTCCGGCGACCAGCGCGATAACAGAATGCGGGGTCAGCTTTTCGGCCGCGATCAGAAGAGATAATTATTACGGCGTGCAATTTCATCCGGAGAAATCGGGGCCTGCCGGCCTGCAGGTATTAAGGAACTTCTGCAGCTTATGCGAATCATTCCGGCAATAGACATAATCAATGGAGAGTGCGTCAGGCTGACGGAAGGCGACTTCGCAACCAAGCGGGCTTACGGTGATCCGGTGTCCGCGGCCCGGCGTTTTGCCGCGGCGGGCGCAAGCCGGCTGCACGTGGTAGACCTTGAAGGCGCAAAAGAAGGACGGGTCGTCAACTGGAAGTCGCTATCCGCCATCCTGGCGCTCGACAGCATTGAGGTTCAGGCCGGCGGCGGAGTCAGAACGGCAGAGGATGCCTCGCGGCTCCTGGGCCTGGGCGCGAAGAGAATAGTAGTCGGGAGCATTGCGATCAGATCCCCGCACCTGTTCGAGGAGTGGATCAAACAATTCGGTCCCGAAAGTTTCTGCGTTGCAGTTGACGTCAAGCACGGCGTGCTGGTCTCCCAAGCTTGGCTCGTCCAAGAGCCGGTTCCTCTTGCCGAGGTGGTAAACCGCGTGAAAGATCTCGGCGTTCAGACGCTCCTCTGCACTGACGTAATGCGAGACGGCAAGCTCGCCGGCCCAAACGTCGATTTGTATAGGCAACTAGTCGGCGAATTCCCCTCGCTTCGATGGATAGCTTCGGGCGGCGTGCGCTCCAGGGATGATTTGATGGAACTCCAAAAGACAAAGGTTTACGGCGTTGTGCTGGGCAAGGCTCTGCATGACGGCACGCTAGACGCCAGCGATCTTGCGGAGTTCTTATGTTGACCAAACGCGTGATTCCCTGCCTGGACATTCGCGCCGGCCGGGTGGTGAAAGGCCGGCGCTTTGAAAACCTGATCGATGTGGGTGATCCGGCTTCGCTTGCCGCGCGCTACTCTGCCGAAGGCGCGGATGAGCTCGTCATACTGGACATATCGGCTTCATTGCAGGAACGAAGACCTTTTTTTGACATCGTGCGAACCGTAGCGCGCGAGGTAGCGATTCCTCTCACGGTCGGGGGAGGCATTCGCACCATCGACGATATAACCGAGCTGCTGCGCGCCGGCGCCGACAAAGTCACGCTCAATACCGTTCTGGTTGAAGATCCCGGCTTGCTGTCAATGGCCGCCGAGAGGGTTGGCTCGCAAGCTTTGGTCGCTTCAATCGACGCGACGCGAATTCACGGGGGCTGGAGCGTTCGTGTTAAGAGCGCCACCCAGGAAACGCGCCTTGATGCAGTCGAGTGGGGACGGCGACTGGTCAGCTACGGAGCAGGCGAGCTTTTGATTACCTCGATCGACAGGGATGGAATGAAGTCAGGCTATGATTGCGACTTGCTGCGGGCTCTTCACGAATCAGTCCGTGTTCCAATAGTAGCGTCAGGCGGAGCAGGCACGCGGGAGCATATTCTGGAAGCGCTCGAACGTGGTAAGGCAGATGCCGTGCTGGCCGCAAGCATCTTTCACTTTGAGGAGATCCCGATTGGCGATCTCAAACTTTTCTTGAAGTCGCGGGGCATAGCGGTGCGAGCATGAAAAAGGAAGTAGATTTCGAAAAGATGAATGGCCTTGTAAGCGTTGTCCCGGCGATTATCCAGGACGACTTTGACGGCGCCGTTTTGATGCTCGGTTTCATGAATGCCGAAGCGCTTGAGCGAACACTGGAACAGGGGCTGGTGACATTTTGGAGCCGGACCAAACAACGGCTCTGGCAAAAGGGCGAGACCTCCGGAAATCACCTCGAGGTCGTCTCCGTGGACCTGGATTGTGACAGGGATACGTTGTTGATCAGGGCACGGCCTCGCGGACCGGTCTGTCACACAGGGAGCAGGAGTTGTTTCCCTGCGCGACAAGATGAGGAGGCCGGCAGAATTCTCAACCAACTCGCTCGGATAATCGCCGACCGTAAAGAGAAAGCACCGGCGGGATCATACACAGCGGAATTGTTCAGCGCCGGGCTTCAGAAGATCGGCCAGAAGTTGGGTGAAGAAGCCGTTGAGCTTGCTATCGCCGCGCAATATCCCGACGTTCAACGCTGCGTCGAAGAAGCGGCCGACCTCGTCTATCATTTGATGGTCTTGTTAGCCGCCAAAGACATAACGCTCCAGCAAGTGGAAGCCGAGTTGGCAAAGCGAATGATCGAGAGGGATGTTACGTCATCGCGGGAACCTGACTGAGCCTATCCTGGAGGGATGACCTGTTTATAGCCAAACCGTCCCGCCACCCCAACGTTTGACATGAGCGGCGGCCGACGGGAGTAGCGGTTCGCCGTCCGCTCGATGGAAGGGTTAGATACCTCTTGGTGGAAACGCTCAACCATGGCTCGCTTCTTCGAGCACCTCGGTGGCCCATTGATTCAGGCTCTTGCCTGCCGCCTTAGCTGCGACCAATGCCGCACCGTGTACCTCAGGAGGCACTCTTAGCATGAGCTTGCCGGACGCAGGTTTCTCGGGGCGAACACCTTGCTCCTTGCAATCGCGCAAGAACTCTTCGATGGCGGTTTCGAACTCGGAACGCAACTCGGCCACTGTTTCGCCGTGAAAGCTAATCATGGTGTGCAGCCCAAGAACGCGACCTACAAAGATGTTGTCGCGCTCGTCGAACTCGATTCTTGCGGTGTATCCCTTGTGACTCATGGTGTTCATGGCTTGACTCCGATACGTTCCAGCAACTCGCGAGCCTCTTCGACCTGATAGCGCTTGGCGTGCTTGCCCGGATGAGGACGATGACAGTGCCACTGTTCACCCTGCAACGTGATCTTGATGCGCGAACCTTCACGCTCTGTGATCGAGCCGCCCAGAGCAACGACCAACGCTTCGATGGCAGAGAAAACAACCGACGGCGACGTTGGCCGGGCGAAGATGGCCTGAAGCGTCTTTCGGTGTTTGGCGTTCACAACGGCAGATGCTAGCGCTTATTGCTATCAGTTGCAAGCGCGAAGTGATAGCGCCTTAAGATCGCGAAGAGGGCGTCTAACGAGTAAGCTGGTGTGGCCGAAGCCGCCGACCTGGCTGGCTACCACAAGAGATGTGCGGCGAGGCTCGCGTCCAGCGTCGTGTTGTTACAGCACGTGTTGCCGGAGCGGTTCGTGAAGGTGAGGTACTACGGATTGCTGA